>JAAYJC010000104.1 GCA_012523085.1 Clostridiales bacterium | reverse complement strand
TTTCTGTAGGCGATTTCGCCGACGGCTTTCTGTCGAAGTTTGCCGTTGAACGCCATTCCTTATCATCAGGGAATGGTGTTTTCTTGTTATTTCAAATATAATACTATTATCGACTAATCGGATCTTCTGTGCTATGATTACCCGGACAGCGCGTAAAGCCTGTTTATAATGGAAAAGTGGGATCGGATATGGCTACTGTAATTTTTGATTTGGACGGCACACTCTTTTGCTCACATCTTTGTATTTTAACCGCCGTTAAGCACACATTGAAAACGCTCGGTCTTCCTCCTGTTACCGATGATTTAATCATGAGCCTGATCGGCGAGAAATACGCGGTTTTCGCTTCCAGAATCGCACCCGGTTTTCATGATGAGGCGCTTTTGTGGAAAATATACACGCAGTCTGAGCGGGACACGATCAAGCACGAAGCCCGGCTGTTTGATGGAATCCCTCAGATGCTGGTAATGCTGAAGAAAGAGGGTCATAAGCTCGCCGTATGCTCAAACGGCAGCATGGAGTATATAGAGCTTGCGCTTCATTCCACCGGCACATATGATTTGTTTGATCTTTTGGTCACGGGAAACGAATTTCATTCTAAAAGCGAAGCAGTTGCTTATATCTTACGGGAGCTGCCAAATGACTGCGCGGTTGTCGTCGGGGACCGTTTTCATGATTTCCGGGCCGCTTCAGACAATTATTTGCCTTCAATCGGCGCGGCTTACGGCTACTGCCCGGTACATGAGCTCGGCCTGTGTACGTTCACGGCTTATTCGGCAGCGGATGTGCATGCCTTTATCCGTCAAATTACCGTTTTTTCCAGGCTTTTTTCGGATATCATTTTAAGACCTGACGTCCGTGTGATCGGCATCAACGGCGTGGATACCTCAGGTAAAACCATATTTTCCGAAAACATGCAAAAATACCTGGTGGCAAGAGGTAAAAAGGCATCGGTTTTGCATCTCGACGATTTTCACAATCCCGCAGGAATCCGGAATGCCGGTCCAAACGAAATTGACGCCTATATTCAAAACGCATTCGACATAAAAAAGCTGATTGACGAGCTGCTGAAGCCGTTAAAATCCGGACAAAGCATCAATAAAACGCTGGAATGCCTTGATCTTAATACCGACACTTTTTCTTCTCGCCGGCATTATGAAATCGATAAAAATACGTATGTCATCCTCGAAGGTGTTCTTTTGTACCGCGAGCCGCTTTCCGGATATATTGATTATAAGGTATTTCTGGACATTGGTTTCGACGAGGTGCTAAGGCGCGCCGAGGTCCGCGATGTCCCGCAATACGGCCCGGCTTTCCTCAACAAATACCGGGAGAAATATATCCCGATTCAGCAGTGGTATCTTGAATTTTGCTTGCCGAAGTCAAAAAGCGATCTTGTCATCGACAACCGCAATTATTCCGATCCGCGCATAGTCAAATAACCCGAGAAAAGAAAAGCCCGAATCTCAGGTATTTTTATCTGTATCCCGTATTGTTTTTAGATTACCCGTCTTTTGGCTTCTTTTTTCCAGCTCGCCTGTTACATCCTCAAGCCGTATATCCTGCTCCACCATCAACACCATCAAATGATAAATCAGATCGCAGATTTCCAAAACGGTTTCCTGATTATCGCCGTTTTTCGCCGCGATAATGGTTTCGGCGCATTCCTCCCCTACCTTCTTTAAGATCTTGTCCAGACCCTTATCGTACAAATAGCGCGTATACGATTTTTCGGACGGTTCGCTTTTTCGCTCAAGCGCCACCATATACAGTTTTTTAAGTATATCCTGCATTATGAATCAAACCCCTTTATTTCAGAATAAAAGCAGCTTTGATTTCCCGTGTGGCAGGTTGGGCCATCGGGCCTGCACAGCAGCAGCAAGGTGTCGCTGTCGCAGTCGGTCAACAGCTTTTCCACATGCAGGAAATTACCTGAGGTTTCCCCCTTGTTCCATAGCTTTTGTCTGCTCCTGCTCCAGAACCACGCGGTCTTTGTTTTTATGGTCAGTCTGACCGCTTCAGGGCTGGCATAACCCAGCATTAAAACGTCAAGCGTTTTGCTGTCCTGCACAATAACCGGTATCAATTCGCTTTTTTCAAATAGCTTAGCAATATCCATATTAGCTTTTTTATTCTGCCGCAAATTTGCGTTATCTTATCAGCGGACAGCTATCCCTTCCTGTTTAAGATAATCCTTTACCTCTTGAACGCTCAGCTCTCCATAATGAAACAGCGAAGCAGCCAGAGCGGCGTCTGCATCGGCTTCCTGAAAAACCTGCTTAAAATGCTCGAGTGTTCCGCCCCCGCCGCTGGCTATAACCGGGATTTTCACGGCAGCCGTCACGGCTTTGACCATTTTGATATCAAAGCCCGCTCTCGTCCCGTCACAATCCATTGAGGTCAGCAGAATTTCACCGGCCCCGAGCCTTTCGCCTTCCATAGCCCATTGCACGGCATCGATTCCTGTCGGAATCCTTCCTCCGTTAATATATACCTCATAACTGCCGTCGTCTTTCATCTTGGCGTCGATGGCCAGGACAACACATTGGCTGCCGAATTTGTCGGCGGCTTTTTCAATCAGCGTCTTATCCCGTACGGCAGCGGAGTTTACCGATATTTTGTCGGCTCCGGCACGCAGAAGCGTGTTAAAATCCTCGACACTGCGAATTCCGCCGCCGACCGCAAGCGGCACGAAAACCTGACGAGCCGTACGCAGTACAACATCGGCAACCGTGGCTCTGGCTTCATGCGAAGCGGTAATATCCAGGAAAACAATCTCGTCCGCACCTTGATCGCTGTAGAAACGGGCAAGCTCCGCGGGATCGCCCGCATCCTTGAAATTCACAAAATTTACGCCCTTAACGACGCGTCCGTCTTTAACGTCAAGACAAGGTATGATTCGCTTTGCCAACATTATTCTCCCCCCAGTTTAACGGCTTTCTCAAGATCGACCGCGCCTGTGTAAAACGCCTTTCCGATAATGACGCCGTTCATTCCGATTCTTTTCAAAGCCGCTATATCCTCTAAACCGGATACGCCTCCGCTGGCTATGATATCACAGTTCAAAGCGGCTCTCAGCTCAGTCAAGCTTTCCAGCGGCGGCCCTGTCAGCATGCCGTCCGTATCGATATCGGTGAAAATAATGGTTTTTACCCCCAGCCTTTCCATCTTCAGCGCAAAGGTAAGCGCATCTTCTTCCGAATCGACCGTCCAGCCATGCGTGCTGACTCTGCCGTCTCTCGCATCTACGCCGACCGCAATGCGGTTACCGTATTTTCTGACCGCTTCTTCCACAAAGCCCGGATCGCCGACCGCGGCGGAACCGATGATCATGCGATAAACCCCCAGTGCGTTAACCTCTTCCAGATCCTTCATTGACCGGAGGCCCCCGCCCATCTCTACTTTTAATCCCGACTTCAATGCGAGCTCACGGATGATATGGGCATTGATCCTGTGTCCGTTTAACGCACCGTCCAGGTCCACCGTATGGACGATATCGGCGCCCGCCTGCTTGAATTTCAAAGCCACCTCCAACGGATTGCCGGCCACCTCGTGCACTGTCGCAAAGTCGCCTTTGTAGAGCCTTACACATTTACTTTCTTTTAAATCAATGGAAGGTAGAATGGTCATCAGATGTTCATCTCCGCGAAATTCTTAATTATTTGAAGTCCGGTTGTCCCGCTCTTTTCGGGATGGAACTGGCAGCCAAACACATACCCGCTTTGCACGATCGCACAGATATCTTCGCCGTATTCGGCAGAAGCGATGATATGTTCAGGATTCTCGGGCACACCGCAAAAGCTGTGAACAAAGTATACGAAAGAGGCATCAGAAACATTCTTTAACAGCGGTGAAGCATTTTTTATATCCAGCGCATTCCATCCAATATGCGGAAGCTTCAGCGGCGTCTTAATCTTCCGCACTTTTCCTTTGACAAGAGATAATCCTTTACAATCTTCGATCTCGCTGCTTTCCTCAAACAACATCTGCATACCGAGGCAGATACCGAGAACGGGTTTTTTTTGCGCTTGTTTCCTGACAAAAGGGCCAAGATCCTTTGACTCAAGCTGTGCCATGGCAGACGGGAAAGCGCCGACACCGGGCAAAATCAACTTGTCGGCATCTTCAAGAACCCTTGCGCTGTCGCTTATCTTGCAGTCGAAACCAAAATAATGCAATACGTTTATCACACTCATCAGGTTTCCGACCCCATAATCGATTATGCCGATATACCCCATTAATCCAAGTGCCCTTTCGTGGAGAGGATTCCTTTTCCTGATATCTCGCAGGCCTGCCTTAAGGCAACGCCGAAGGATTTAAACAAAGCCTCGGTAATATGGTGCGCATTGTCTCCGTACATGGCCTTCATGTGTAAGGTTATGCCCGCGTTTACAGACAAGGCGCGGAAAAACTCGGCAGTCAGGCAGGTTTCATAATCACCGATCCGGGCCTGGGGCATCGGCGCGTCAAACACAAGAAAAGGGCGCCCGCTAAGGTCCAGGGCCGTAAAGCAAAGCGCCTCGTCCATCGGGATATAGGCATGTGCAAAGCGCCGGATTCCCTTTTTATCTCCCAGCGCTTCTCCAAGCGCTTTGCCAATGACAATGGCCGTATCCTCGACCGTATGATGCCCGTCCACATGCAGGTCGCCTGTCACTTTCAGGTCGCAGCTGCAGCCGGCATAAAAGAACATCGCCATCAGCATATGGTCAAAAAAACCGATTCCCGTTTCGGTATAAATGGACTTTTCGTTCAGCTCCAACGTTAAGGAGATCTCCGTCTCCTTTGTTTTTCTGGTTATCTCCGCTTTCCTGATCATCATGCGGCCCTCCGTATCATTTTCGTATCCTAGTTGCTTTTTTCAAAACGGACCTTTACCGAATTGGCATGTGCGCCCAGTCCTTCTGCTTCGGCAAAACGAACAATATCCTGACTAATGCTCCTGAGCCCCTGCCTCGTATATTCGATGACGCTGGTTTTCTTGATAAAGCTCTCGGCAGACAACGGCGAGAAAAATCGCGCTGTTCCCGCGGTCGGAAGGACATGCGAGGGACCCGCCAGATAATCGCCGAGCGGTTCCGGTGAGCTTTCTCCCAGAAAGATCGCTCCGGCGTTTTTGATTTTCGGCATCAATTGCCACGGATCAGAGGTCAGAATCTCCAGATGCTCAGGCGCAACGGCATTTGCGACCTTAACCGCCTTGTCGAGGTCGTTAACTACGATTATCGCACCGTAATCCGCCAGTGATTTTCTGATTATATTTTGCCTTGATAGTTTAGCGATCTGTTTTTTCAGCTCCGCATTGACAGCCTCCGCCAATTCTCCGGAGTTTGTAACCAGTATTGAGGCAGACAGCGCATCATGCTCGGCCTGGCTCAGTAAGTCGGCTGCGCAATAAACGGGATTCGCTCCATCGTCTGCGATAATTAAAATTTCAGAGGGGCCGGCTACCATATCGATATCGATCTCTCCGAAGGCAAGCTTTTTTGCCGCCGCCACATAAGCGTTGCCGGGCCCAACCACTTTATCTACCTTTGGTACAATCCCCGCTCCATATGTCAGTGAAGCAATGGCTTGCGCGCCGCCGATGGCGATCACCCTGTGGACACCTGCGATTTTCGCAGCCGCCATGACGGCCTCATTGAGGTTTTTTGTAGGCGGCGTTACCAATGTGATTTCCTCAACACCCGCCACTTGAGCGGGTACGGTGCACATCAGCACCGAGGATGGATAGGCGGCGGTTCCGCCCGGTACGTACACACCGACTCTGGATAGCCCACGCACCAGTTGCCCGAGTACGCCGCCGCTGACATTCCATACCTTTCCCTCCGGCATCAGGCGGCTTTGATAGTCCTCTATGTTTCGGGCGGCTTTTTCCATCGAGGTGTACAGCTCTTTCGGGCATTTGGCAGCGGCCTTTTCTATGTCTTCTTTGGATACCTCATAAGGTTCTGCGCCGTCAAATTTAAGTGAATACGCGACGGCCGCCGCCCAGCCTCTCTCGCGCACATCATCCATAATCGTTTTGACCTCAGCGGCGACTTTTTTGTTGACTTCTCCGGCGCGATTTTTTATCGACTGGACAACAGAGATTTCATTCCCTATTGCGGGTACTATAACATTAACCATGCGTTTTCCCTTCCCGTTATGGCGCTTATGCCAAAGATGCTCTGCATTTTTCGATAAAACCGAATATCTCCGGCTTATACAGTTTCATTGCCGCCGTATTTACGATCAGCCGTGCGCTTATCCGGCGAATATCCTCAATCACACTGAGGCCGTTAGCTTTCAGTGTCCCGCCCGTTTGAACGATGTCAACGATGCCGTCCGAAAGACCGAGCAACGGTGCGATCTCCACTGAACCTTCAATTTTTATAACCGATACATCAATTCCCTTGGACAAAAAGTAGCTTCTCGCCACATTCGGATACTTTGTCGCAACCCTTCTTTTTTTATAATCGCCATAAAAGTCGAAGCCATCCATTACGGCCAAAGCGAACCGGCAGGCCCCGAATCCCAAATCCAGAACCTCATAGAAAGAATTGCCCTGCTCAAGAATAGTATCTTTTCCGACGATGCCCATTGAGCATACCCCATGCTCAACATAAGTGATGACATCAGGCGCTTTCGCCATGACGACTTGAAGAGGGTAATTCGGTATTTGATGAATCAGGCGGCGCCCGGGATTTCTTACCGGCTTACAGTCAAGTCCCATTTTCTCAAAAAGGGTTAGTGATTCATCCAGCAATCTGCCTTTGGTCACCGCTATTTTAAGGTTTTGCATCAAGCTTCGCCTCCGTTATACCGTTTTCTGAAACGGCCAGTATTTGCTTCAGGCCTTTTTCCCGCGCAAGCGCCATCGTTTCGTTAAAGCTCGTACAGGGAGACAGCTCGGCGGTACCCTTTGGCAGACTGTCAAGCAAATCCAACGCTTCGCTGAGCATGCCCGGTTCATAATGAACAAGCGTTTCAAGAGGCGTTATCTCAACCGGCGGCAAACAGGATATCAGTGAATCGACATAAACGGCAAAACCTGTGGACGGAAGCGGCAATCCGAAACCGCCAATCAAATTATCGTACCGTCCGCCGGCCAAAACAACCGTACCCGCTCCTTCCATAAAACCCCTGTAGACAAGTCCGCTGTAATAATCAATGCTTTGGACCAGCCCCAGGTCAAAGCGTACATACTTACCCCTGCCTGCCGTGTCAAGTTCGCGATAGATTGTAGACAGGTATTTAACCGCAGAGCGCGCCACTTCATTATCGGTCAGGGAAAATGCTTCTTCCAGAACCTCCGCGCCGCCGAATAAATAAGGCAGCTTTCTCAGACAGTCCGCTTCGCCTCCGCTAATTGACCCGATCAAATCCTCCAGCATCGCAAAGTTTTTGGATTCGATGCAATTTCTAAGCGCGTCTTTGCGCTTTTTTCCGATACCCAGACCGGAAGCAAGTCCGGTGAAAAAATCCACATGTCCAAGCTCGATATGGAATTTTTCGGCTCCGGCTGAACATAGCGCGTCAATGGCCATCGCAATCGCTTCGACATCGCCCCTGAGTCCGGGCGCTCCGATCAGTTCAATTCCGCATTGGGTAATGTCGCTGTCGCTTCCGGTATCCAAGCCGTTTGCTCTGAAGATATTCTGATTGTAATACAGCCTTTGCGGAAACGGAAAGTCTTTGAGTCTTGTCGCGGCTACCCGCGCAATCGGCGTCGTACAGTCAGGGCGCAGCACGAGCAGCCGTCCCTCACAGTCCACAAGCTTCAGCATGGATTCCTGAGGCAAGGGATTTTGTGCTTTGACAAAAAGGTCATAATACTCTACTTCGGGTGTGATTACCTCGCTGTAGCCTCTTTTTTCAAACAGCGAGATCATCGCATGCTGAACATACCGTTTCTCCACACACTCGGCAAACAGCCTGTCTCTTGTCCCCTCGGGCGTATTGACCTTATAAATTTCCATGTTTACATCCCTTTAACCATACCTGTCCGTCGTAAGACAGCTTGTTTTATTCAGGCCATGATGGATAATAATACTGTTCTTCAGCTATTTTAGAATAGTATTATGGCCATACAGGTGAAGCGCCGGGTTTGGTGCTTTGCCTGTTGCCCTTTATCATGATTCATACTCATCTTTATACTTGCTAAAAATTAGTATAGATAATTATAGCATTGGCTGTCGATTTTGTCGACAGCCAATGATCGTACAGGCCATTATTTTAGTTCTTGTTTCTGATATATTCATCCATTGCCTTCGCCGCTGTTTTCCCCGCACCCATGGCGAGGATAACCGTCGCGGCTCCGGTCACGGCATCCCCGCCGGCATAGACCCCCTCACGGGAGGTTTTTCCGTTTTCATCGGCAATCAGGCAACCCCATTTATTCGCTTCCAAACCCTTTGTGGTGTTTCTGAGCAAAGGGTTCGGAGACGTTCCGATGGACATGATTACCTGCTCCACATCAAGGACATATTCGGAGCCCGGTATCTCCACAGGCCTTCTTCGGCCGGACGCATCAGGTTCCCCAAGCTCCATCTTTATGCATTTGATTCCGCTTACAAAACCTTTGCCGTCGCTTAATATCTCCACAGGATTATTCAGCGTTTTGAATATGATTCCCTCTTCCTTGGCATGGTGGACCTCTTCTATTCTGGCCGGCATCTCGGTTTCGGAACGACGGTAGATGATATAAACCGTTTCGGCTCCAAGCCTTTTGGCGCAGCGCGCGGCATCCATTGCCACATTGCCGCCCCCGACAACAGCGACTGTGTCGGCCCTTTGAATCGGGGTTCTGGATTCCTCTTCATATGCCTTCATCAGATTGACTCTGGTTAAAAACTCGTTCGCCGAATAAACGCCGTTCAGGTTCTCGCCGGGGATATTCATAAAGCTCGGCAGACCTGCCCCGGAACCGATAAAAATGGATTCATATCCCATATTGAAAAGATCGTCGACAGACAGTACCCGGCCGATGGGCATATTGGTTTTTACCTCGACACCCAGCTCCTTTAGCCCCTCAATCTCACGGCGTACAATCTCCTTCGGCAGCCTGAATTCAGGGATTCCATAAACCAAAACGCCGCCTGCCGTATGCAAAGCCTCGAAAATCGTTACCGCATATCCCATCCGTGCCAGGTCCCCCGCACAGGTAAGCCCCGCGGGTCCGGCGCCGATAACGGCAACTTTGTGTCCGTTCGGTTCCGGCTTTTTTAAAGGTTCGCCCGGATTTGCCATATGCCAGTCGGCTACATAGCGCTCCAGCCTTCCGATGCCTACGGGTTCATGCTTTTTTCCTCTGACGCAGAGCAACTCGCATTGCGTTTCCTGCGGGCAAACCCGTCCGCAAACCGCGGGAAGAGAACTGTCTTTTGAAATAATATCGTAAGCGCCGGAAAGATCGCCTTCCTTGACTTTCATGATGAAGCCCGGAATATCGATCTCAACAGGGCATCCGGCGACACATGCGGGTTTCTTGCAGTTTAAGCAGCGGTCTGCTTCATCATACGCCTGATCGGGTGTATAGCCCAGCGCTACTTCGCTAAAATTCCTGTTCCTGATATCGGGATCCTGATGCGGCATCGCGTTTTTTTTGGGCGCCATATTAGCCATTGTTTATGACCTCCTGCCTGAGAAGATTGCATGCAGACTCATGTGCGTTATGCTCAAATTCCCTGTACATCGCACTTCTTGAAATGCTTTCGTCAAAGTCGACCAGATGCCCGTCGAAATCCGGGCCGTCCACACAGGCGAACTTGGTTTCTCCGCCCACAGTCAGCCGGCAGCAGCCGCACATGCCGGTTCCGTCAACCATGATGGAATTCATGCTGACGACAGTTTTCACACCGAATTCCTTCGTCAGGCTGCAAACATACTTCATCATGACAAGCGGCCCGATTGCAATTACCTCGTCGTATGT
>JAAYJC010000251.1 GCA_012523085.1 Clostridiales bacterium | reverse complement strand
TGGGGCTGTAACAAAAGTCCCACAAAAACCGTTTTGAGTCGAAAGAATCAAAGCGGTTTTTGATGTTGTAAAAGAGGTTGTTTCTGCAAAAAACCTTGTAAAAAGCGGAAAAATCCGGTATAATATAGTCAATAGAAACGCAGTATATATGCGGGTTTGCGAGGTATTTGAACATGAAAAAAAGAGCATCATTCAAGCCATATCAACAGCATCAATTATCTTTAATCCCGATAGATATAGATACCTTGATACCGGAAAATCATATGGTGCGTGTAGTAGACCGTGCCATCGAGTCTATGAACACCGAACCACTATTTGAGCGTTATCCTGGGGGCGGGACAAGCGCGTACAATCCGGTGATGATGCTGAAAGTGATCGTGTATGCATATGCGGATAAAATCTATTCCAGCCGAAAAATAGCAAAAGCGACCCGCGAAAACATCAATTTTATGTGGCTAACCGGCAACATACAGTTGGACTTTATGACCATCAACCGTTTCCGGAGCGAACGGTTGAAAGGGATCATAGACGATATATTTACAGAGGTGGTTGGTTTGCTGCTTCGAGAGAAATATATCAAGTTTGAAAACTACTTTTTAGATGGCACGAAAATAGAAGCGAACGCCGGTAAATACAGTTGGGTATGGGGCAAGAGCACGTCGAGGTACAAAGAAAACCTAAGGAAAAAGGTAATAGAACACCTGACAGCCATCAATATCATTGAGCAAGAGGAAACCGAGGAATACGGCAACGCGGATTTACCGGAAATGGGAAATGGTAAGCCGATCAACAGCGAGAGCATCCGGGAAGCAGCGGCAAAAATTGATGAGAAACTTACTGCAAACCCAAAAGACAAAGCCTTGAAGAAAGCTAAAAAAACAATTGAAAAAGACTATCTTCCGCGCATGGAAAAATACGAGCAGCAAGAAAAGATTCTTGAAGAACGCAAAAGCTACAGCAAGACAGACATTGATGCGACTTTCATGCGGATGAAGGAAGACCACATGAAAAACGGTCAGTTAAAGCCGGGATACAACGTTCAAATGGGAACGGAAAACCAATTTGTAACAGGATTCAGCATACATCAAAGGCCGGGCGACACAAGTTGCATGAAACCGCATTTGGAGCATTTGAAAGAATTGCACGGCAAGCTGCCGAAAAATATAGTTGCGGACGCCGGGTATGGCAGTGAAGAAAACTATGAGTTTTTGGAAACGGAAAAAGTTGAGCATTTCGTAAAATACAATACATTTCACAAAGAGAAATCAAAGAAATGGAAAAAAGACGTGACAAGGGTTCAGAATTGGTATTATGTCGAGGAACGGGATGAGTACATATGCGGGTATGGGCGATATTTGAGTTTTTTGTATGAGAAGAAACAGAAAAGCGATAATGGGTATGAGAGCCTAGTTCGAGTGTATGAATGTGAGGACTGTTCTGATTGTCCGCTACGCGATCAATGTGTTAAGGGGAAAAAGCCAGACGCCGACCGGAGGATCTATGTAAACCGCCGGCTTAACGAATTGAAAGGGATCGCAAAAGCCAAACTTGATAGCAAAAAGGGCTTGGAAATGCGATCAAAACGACCAATTGAGGTTGAAAGTGCCTTTGGTGACATTAAGGGCAATTTTGGCGTGCGAAGATTTCTGCTCCGGGGATTGGAAAAAGTGAAAATTGAATGGGGACTTTATTCCATAGGACATAACATGAGGAAAATGGCAGCGGCAAGGGGGTAATATCTCTTGCTTTTTTTCATATTTAGCATTGTTTATTTATTATCCCAAAAGCCTCGCCCATCTTTTTCCAGATGAACGAGGCTTTTGGGTTTTCTAGGACTGCTTTGTTACAGCCCCTT
>JAAYJC010000103.1 GCA_012523085.1 Clostridiales bacterium | reverse complement strand
GGATTGAAATGCGCTTGCCGGATAGGTTTTAGCCGGGGTGGTTTTCGAAGCATTGGCGGAGCTTTTCTACCGCTTTTTTTTCTATCCGGCTTACGTAGGAGCGGCTTATGCCGCATATGGCGGCTATTTCGCGCTGGGTTCTGGGTGGACGGTTGTTCAGACCGTATCTGAGTATGATGATTTCCGCCTCCCTCGGGGTCAGCGCTTCGGAAATATGTTTTCTCAGGGAAGTGCAGTTTTCTTTCAGACTGAGCCTGTCGAGCATATTGTCTTCAATAAACAGCACATCCATTAAGGAGAGGTTGTTCCCTTCGCCGTCGGAATCAATCGCGTCGGACAGCGACAGATCACCGGCGATTTTTTTCAGGCTACGGAAATACATAAGTATCTCATTTTCTATGCATTTGGACGCGTAGGTGGCCAGACGAACCCCCTTTTGCGGGTCAAATGTCGAAATACCCTTGATGAGCCCTATTGTTCCAATGGAGATCAGGTCATCCTGATCGCAGGCTTGCGTATAGTATTTCTTGATGATATGTGCGACAAGCCTCAGGTTGTGTTCAATCAGCGTATTTCTGGCATCCATATCGCCTTTTTGGCACAATTCCACATATTTGCTTTCTTCCACGGCATTGAGCGGGCGGGGAAACGAACCGGTGTTTACACCAAGACGCAGTGTCCAGAACGCCGTATTGAGAAGCAAAAGAAAAGCGGCGGACAGCATAACCGTATCATTCCTTTCTATATCTGAATAATACAGTTTATGTAAACGCAGCAAGTCCGCATACAAAAACATAAAAAGCAAGTCTCGCGGCAATCGTAACGTGATTTTAATTTTCAGCCTGACCGATGGAATAACGGGAAATAATCAGACATATTTATAAATAACGCATCAAAAAGGGGGGAAGCCTATCTGACAAAAAAATGATCCCAGAAGTCAAAATTGGGGCGCATGTCCTGAAAAAAACGGTCTTGGGATGTTATGACAACATATACGAAAGTGTTCGATCATATAATGGAGGGGCTTGCTTTTCAAAAGCAGGCCTTTTTTTATTTTTCTATTTATTCTGCCGCGAAGCGGCAGCACAAATAGTCAGGAAAAATCGATTGTGCGAAACCTGTTTCGCGCTGAGGAGCAAATGGCCGCCGTCATATTTGGCGGCCAAATCGATTTCACCCGTGTGTGAAAAACCTTTCACACACGGGTGGTTTTCACAGCATGAAAAGTTATTTCACGCTATTCTTACGTTCAAGTTCCGTGATCCTTGCGTGAAGAAAGCTGTTAACAGGCGTTTCGATCTTATGCTTTTGGCCAAGTTTTATAACGGTTCCGGCAAAAAGCTCGAGTTCTGTTTTTCTGCCTGCCAGCAGATCCTGCCGCATGGAGGTAAATCCTGACGGTTCAAGGCTGTCCACGACAGCCATCCACTTTTCAATGTCGTCTTTGGTAAGCGGTATCCGCTCCAGGTTTGCCAGCGTTAAAACCTCTCTCATTGCCGCAAGCATGACTCTCCGCGGCTCTCCCTCGACTTGCACCTGTGCATATGTACAGTCATAGGCCGCCGTAACCTGATTGATCCCGGCGTTGAGCATCAGTTTACTCCACTGTAAAAGGCGGATATCCGGCGGCGTATTCACCGTGAGACCCGCTTTTGTCAAAAAGTCGGCTAGCTCAAAAAGGCGCGGCGAAAGCGGCGAGCCGGTTTCGCCAACCGCGATGGTTCCAATGTCGGGGCATTCCAAATTGTTTCCGAGCTTGACCGCGCTCATGCCCCAGACAACGCAGTATAAGACCCTGTCTGCACCGAAAGCGTCTATAAGCTGCTCCTCACTGGATATGCCGTTGAGCACGGAGATAATCAAAGTGTCCGGCCCTACAAAGGGCGCGGCGTCTTTTATCGCTATGGGAAGATCATGGTTTTTTGTCGCAAACAGGATCAGGTCGACAGGTTGTTTTTCCTCCGGCGTCCTAAAGGTGAGGTCGAGCGGATGCCCGTTCACATAAACGCCTTCGCGCTTTATCCGCGCGATCCTGTCTTTGGTCGCGATCACAAAGAAGCTGTCTTTTTTCATTGCGCGGCTCAACCGTTCGGCATACATCGTGCCGAGCGCGCCGAGCCCGATTATGGCCGCTGTGCTGATTTCTTTCGTCATGGCGGAGTCCTTTCTCTGTCCGGTAATAACCCATACGGTGTTTGCCGGAATTATATCAGTTAATATAAGCCGGGTAAACCCCGGTTGCGTGCCGATAGGCGGAAAAACCATACCGAAGCTGGTACCGTATGGTTTCCGACAGCAGCTGTAAAAAACCTGACAAATGATATTTTTATCCGGAACAATCGCCATCCGGAATGCGTCAAAAGGAAAGTTTCGGAACGGTCCGGATGTAAAGGGCGCGCAGGGCTAAAAGCAACGGTCTTTTGCTTTGTCTTTAAAGTGTCACTTATTGTAATTGACATGCATGGAAAACAAAGGTAAAATGGGACGGTGAATTCGGAAATAACGCTGCTATGCAGCGAACGCTGTTTTGCGGCGATTGCGGCTGTTGCACCGAACCGGCTTTGTGCGAAGCTATATGAGCGCAGGGAAACTGTACGGCAAATTCCGACTAAGTGCCGCCGCTTTGCGGCGAAATGGAGGATAGGTATGAAAATAACGATACATAAACGAATGACGGCATTATTGCTCGCTTTTGTGATCATGACGGCTGTTTTTTCGGCTTGTTCTATCAAAAATGCCGGAGGTCAGGATTCGTCTTCCGTTTCAAAGGGGTTTGTATATGTCCCCGAATACATAAAGATGCCCTCCGGCGTTACGGATATGAGATACATCAATATTAAAAACGATATGCTTTATTTTTGCTCTCAGGTTCTGGTTGGGCAGGAAACGGTAACAAACCCGGGGGGCGGGATCGGTATCATGCCGGTAACCGGCAGCGACCTTGTCGTTTATGAAGCGGAGCAGGCGATGCTGCAAGCGGCTTCGGGCGATGTTCCGCCTGAAGAAACCGAAGCTTCCGGTGAAATTGAGACGACATCCGAGGAAGAAACGATTGCTTCTGAAGATGTTGCCGTCCCTGTGGAGGAACCGATGCCGATGCCGATGCCGATACCGGAATATACATACGATGTATACGCGACCAGAATATTCAAGATGAGTATGGACGGCACAAATTATGAACAGCTGCCCGGTTACGAGGCGCCGGAAAAACCGGAGGGGGTTCAGGGGCAGATCGACATAGCCGGCATGTGCGTGGATAATAACGGAAACATCTGGATCGTCGAGCAGGGCAACTTTTACCATTATGACGAGCAGGGCAACTATGTCGAGGACGAAAGGAATATTCAGCTCAGAAAGCTCGATCCAACCGGAGCGGAGCTGAAGACAATCGACCTTTCTTCTTTAGCCCGTCCGGATGAGTATTTTTATGTCGGAAGCCTCGCGCTGGACAGCCAGAATAACATCTATTTTAACGACGGCAATCAGACAGTTTACGCCTATACCGAGCAAGGGACACAGAAATTCAAGCTGGAGATGGACAACTGGATTAACTCCATGCTGACGCTCACAAACGGGGACGTCGCGGTAATGACCTGGGAAAACGACGGCAATGTGTTAAAACCGATTGACCAGGTAACGGGAACCTGGAAAAGTGATCTCAAAGTACCGATACGGGCCTATAACGCCTACCCGGGCGGCGGGGATTATCTTGCGTTTTTCAGCGACGGTACCAATCTTTACGGTCTGAAGGAAGGCGAGGAAGAACCGGAAACGCTGTTTAACTGGATTAACTGCGATATTGACGGCAACAACATCAGCTCTCTTGTTATTTTACCCGACAGCAGAATTGCCTGCCTCAGCTATGCGTATTCCAGTGAAAGCGGCTCAAATATGGAGCTGGCCGTTTTAACCAAGACGGATATTTCACAGGTACCGGAAAAAATCTATCTGAGCATGGCGACATTTTATATGGACTATACCCTGCGCGCCAAGGTGATCGATTTTAACAAGACCAACGGGAAATACCGCATCGAGGTAACGGATTATTCGGAATACAGCACACAGGACGACTGGGAGGCGGGACTTACTAAACTGAGTACCGAGATCATTTCCGGCAAGGTGCCGGATCTGATTTGCACCAGCCAGCAGCTGCCGCTGCACCAGTACATTTCCAAGGGCCTGTTGGAGGATCTGTACCCGTATATCGATAACGATCCAGAGCTCGGCCGCGAAATGCTTGTTGAGGATGTTTTCAGGGCGCTGGAAACCAACGGCAAGCTGTACGAGTTAAGCCCGAATTTCTCGATATTCACCGTCGTGGGCGATCCAAACAAGATTGGAAGCGATCCGGGATGGACGCTTGACGATTTGAATAAGGTCATGAGCGAGGCCCCGGAGGGCACGATGGCCTTTCTCCCGTATATAGTCAGAGACGAGATTTTGCAGACCAGCCTTACGATGAATATGGAAGAATATGTGGACTGGTCAACCGGAGAAACAAAATTTGACAGCCCCGGCTTTATAAAGCTGCTGGAATTTGCCAATACATTTCCCGAAACCTATAACTGGGACGAGGGAGGACCGTACATAGATCAAATGGAGCTGCTTGCGAGCGGAGAGCTTTTACTGAATATGATGTACATGTATGACTTCAACGAATTTCAGACGTATAGAGCTATCTTCGGCGGAAACATTGCGTTCAAGGGCTTTCCCTGCGAGAGTAAAAATGGAAACGCTTATATTATTAACTCCGGGCTTGCGATGTCCAAAAAATGCAAGGATAAAGATGGCGCGTGGGCGTTCATGCGGATCCTTCTGACTGAGGAATATCAGCAGCAGTTCAGATACTGGGGCTTTCCGACAAACAAAAAGGTGTTTGATGAAAAGGTGAAGGATGCCATGACGGAGAACACTTACATTGATGAAAACGGCAACGAGGTCATATCGCCGAAGAATTACTGGTACATGGGCAATGAGCCCATTGAAATCTACGCCATGACGCAGCAGGAGCTTGACCAGTTCATGGAGCTGCTGCGCAGCACCGACAGAGTTATGAGTTACGATACAAGCATGATGGAAATCATCAACACCGAAGCGGGCGCTTATTTCGCCGGACAAAAAACAGCGCAGGATGTGGCCAAAATCATCCAGAGCAGGGTCAGAACCTACGTCAACGAGCAACGCTAAAAAAGCGGTCAAAAACGGCTGCTTTGCAGCCGCTTTTGACCGCTTCGGGTGATGCCCGGATAAAAGGAGAATGGAAACAACCGCGGAAAATTGCATAGCAATGAAAACCTTGTTGCTATGCAATTTGCCTGTATTTTAGCGTACGCGTTCAAGCGCCATCGCTTCGCTAAGGAATGGAGATAAATGTGAAGAATGTTTCTCAAACACGAAAGAAAATATGGAACGGGCTCGGGCGGAACCGCCGGTCAAGGGAGCTGATCGGGGGTGCCGTTTATCTGGCTCCCAGCTTTATTGGCGTTTGCATTTTCTTCATTGTGCCCTTTGGCGTCGTCATCTATTATTCCATGATCGACAGCCCCCTGCAGCACAATTTTGTGTTTTTGGAAAACTTCAAGAATGTCTTGAATAATATCGCCTTTAAGCAGGCGGCAACCAACACACTGGTTTTTTCGGCTGTTTCCGTGCCGCTTGCGGTCATATTGTCTTTGCTACTGGCCAATTTGCTGGAATCCAAGATTCCGGGCAAAAGTATTTTCAGAACATTCTTTTTGAGTCCGATGATGGTGCCGGTGGCTTCGATTGTTTTGATTTGGCAGGTTATGTTTCATTATAACGGCGCGGCTAACGATTTTCTCAGTACATTCGGCGTGAAAAAAATCGACTGGCTGAATTCCGACTATAATCAGGTCGTCGTGGTCCTTTTGTTTTTATGGAAAAACCTCGGCTATAATATGATTTTATTTATGGCCGCGCTCAATAACATGCCGAAGGATCTTCTTGAGGTTGCCGACATCGAGGGCGCGGGCCCGTTGCGCAAGTTTTTTCAAATCAAGCTCAGGTACCTGTCCCCGACGCTGCTCTTTGTTACAATACTGTCACTGATCAATTCCTTCAAGGTGTTTCGCGAGGTATATCTGCTTTCGGGGGATTATCCTTACGGCGGACTGTATATGCTGCAGCATTTCATGAACAACACGTTCAGGTCGCTGGATTATCAAAAGCTTTCATCCGCCGCCGTGCTGATGGCCATTGTCATGGTCATCATCATCGGTGTTTTGTTCATCCTTGAAAACCGGTTCGGAAAGGATGTGGAGGGTTGAAGAAAAGCGGAAGATTGGTTTTGCGTGTATTCCTTTTCTTGATTGCAGCCGGGTTTGCCTTCGTATTTCTGATTCCGACCGTGCTGACCATCGCGGATTCCTTTATGTCGCAGACTGAGCTGACTGCAAAATATGGCAGGGTGTTTGCGGGAACCTCGGGTTTGGGCGGCACGTCATATATGGCGCAGAAGGTGAAGCTTGTGTTTATTCCCGACAGCGTCAGCTTCAAGCAATATTCGACCGTTTTGTTTAAGAGTCCGGATTACCTGATGAAGTTTTGGAATTCCGTTATTCTGGTTGTGCCGATCGTGATTTTTCAGGTTGCTATCGCATCTCTGGCGGCATACAGCTTTACAAGATTCCGGGGCAGAATCAAGGAAATTATCTTTTTTGTTTATATAATACTTATGCTGATGCCTTATCAGGTCACTTTGGTGCCCAATTATCTGGTTGCGGAGTGGACAGGGCTTTTAGACTCGAGATGGGCGATTATTTTGCCGGGCATTGTCGCCCCGTTCAGCGTGTTTCTGCTGACGAAATTCATGCGTAGAATTTCGACCTCTCTGATCGAGGCGGCCAAACTGGACGGCGCCGGGGAATGGAAGATATTCACGAAGGTTTGCCTGCCGATGTGCAAGAGCGCGCTTTATTCGATAGCCATTCTGGTTTTTATCGACTACTGGAATATGGTCGAACAGCCGATCATTCTGCTCTCGGATGTATCCAAGCAGCCGCTGTCGGTTTTCTTGTCGAAAATCAACACCGGCGAGGTCGGTCTTGCTTTTGCCGTAGCAACAATATATATGATACCCTGCCTGTTTCTCTTTCTGCACGGAGAGGAATACCTGGTCGAGGGCATAACATATTCAGGCGCGATCAAGGGATAGGAGGAAAAACGCATGACAGAACAAAAGGTGAAAAAAAGAGGATGGGTAAAAAACGCCGCGATCGTATTTCTGGCGGTTTTGCTCGTCTTAACGTTTTTTTCCAATACAATCATGAACCGCTCGCTGCCGCAGGTGGCAACGGTGAATGTCAGCTCGGGCACGATAACGGCGAAGATCAGGGGTTATGGCACGGTGGAAGCGTATGAGGCTTATGAAGTCAAGCTGTCTCAGACGCGTACGGTCGAGTCGGTGCATGTGCGGGTGGGCGACATGGTTGCGGTGGATGATATTCTCTTCATGCTCGCCGGGCAGGAAAGCGAGGAGCTGGAAGCGGCGTTGAAGACGCTTGAGGATATGCAGTTTCAGTACGATTTGGCTTTACTTCAATTAAAAGACCTTGATTTTGCGCTGGAGGACCGTACAATCCAGAAGAGCAGAGAGGCGCTGGCGGAGGCGGAGGCTTTGCGCGATAAAAACCTTGTGACCGAAGCGGAACTGGCGGCAGCGAAGGACGCTGAATCTTTCCTGAAGATCGAGCTTGCAAGCCTTTCAAGGGATCTGGAGGTCATAAAACAGCAAAGGGACAGCCTCGGCGGATCGGGAAGCAACAGTTCCCAGCTGGCGGCTTTGGCCCGCCAGATTAACGATGCAAGCACCAAGGTAACACAGGCGCAGCAAGCGCTGGAAAGCGCGAAAATTGCGTATGGTTCGGATGTTACGGCAATCAAAAATGCGGCACAAGACCTAATGAAATCTGATGTCGAAAAAAGCATTCTGGAACGTGAATGGACCGGTGATGGAATAGACAATTTTGGCAGAAAATTTAGAGAATGGCGCGATTTTTTAGCCGCTTTTGAAGGCGGAAGCTTTGATGCTACGCAATGGCCCGGATGGGAGGCCGCAATATCGGCGCCGCCGCCGGCTTCGACTGAGCTGGAAAGTGACATAGCGAGCACTGTTAACGCGGAAGCGCAGACCGCGAGCTGGCAGAACAGGCTTTCCATATATATGGACGCCCAGGCGACACAATACTTAACGAACGGAACCGCCGAACAACAAGGCTACGCAACTGGGTACAACAGCGTGAAGGCTGCGGAAAGAACGGTAGCGGACAGGCAGGCCGAGCTGAACAGTCTCCAGCAGCAGTACAGCGAGTTAATCAGCGAGGACGACAGCGCGGAATACCAAAGGCTGACCAATCTAATGCAAACAAAGCAAGACACGATTGATTTTACACAATCGCTTATGGACAACGCTCAGGCGGAATTAAAAGCACTGGAAGAAAAGCAGCTGGCCTTCAAGGACGCGGAGGCGCAGGTAAGAAGCCTTCAAGATAAGCTGGAAACGGAGCTTTTCAATCTGGCGCAGAGCAAAAAGGACGCCCAGACGCAGCAGGCGATAGAGAACCTAAATCTGTCAAAGCAGAGAAGAGAGATTGAGGATCAAAAAGAACGGATAGCGGAGCTGCAGGGTGATACGGTGGACAGTGTCGTAACAGCGCCGGTCTCGGGCAAAATCACCTCTCTGAGCGTGACGGCCGGGAACAAGACCGGTACAGATGCGCTGGTGACAATCGAGCTTACCGACAGGGGGTATCTGCTCAGCTTCTCCGTGACCGCGGAGCAAGCAAAAAAGGTGAGTGTCGGCGAGATTGCGGAGGTTTCAAATTACTACTGGGGAGCGGAGATAAAGGCAAAGTTGATCTCCGTGAAAAACGATCCGGAAAATCCGCGGGAGAAAAAACTGCTGACATTTGATATAACGGGCGATGTGGAGTCCGGGACGCAGCTTAACCTCACGCTGGGCAATAAAGGCATGAACTATGAGCTGGTTGTACCGAACAGCGCGATAAGGACCGACAACAACGGCGATTTTGTGCTGATCTACGTGACGAAGCAGACGCCGCTGGGCGCGCGTTATGTCGCCACGCGGGTAGACGTCAGGGTGCTGGAAAAGGACGATTACAATTCGGCCGTATCGGGCGGATTGTCAAGCTGGCAGGACTATGTCATTACCTCATCGAACAAACCGCTGGAGCCCGGGATGTATGTCAGGCTGGCGGAAGATGCCGGTTGAGCGATATGAGTAAGAAAAGACTGATTATTATCGGGCTGATCATTGTGATCATGCTGAGCTTATTATCGGCAACGATAATCAGAAGCGGGAGCCTGAAAACCATGCTGCAAAGCCAGCTTGCGGCGGAGCGGTTTAGGGGTCGGAGCGATTCGAGTTTTGCCCAGGTCAGTTGCTTTTACCCGCTCGGTTCGGGCATAAACCTCAACACGATTCTCGGTTTCCGCCAGACCGTTAAATCAAAGCTTCTGGAAGCGTCTTTGACGGAGCCGGAAACCGGCTCTTTGAGTATCGATGCTTACAGTATGACGGGTAGCCTTACGGTAAAGGGCTTTCGCGGCAGCTACACCGCTTCCGCGCTGGGCATCGGCGGAGATTACTTTTTGTTTCATCCGCTGATTCTTCGGTCGGGCAGCTATATTTTTGAAGATGATCCGGCTCATGACAAGGTGGTGCTCGATGAGGAGCTGGCCTGGCAGCTCTTCGGAGCCTATAATGTGGCGGGTATGGAAGTCACGATTAACGGCGCTGTTTTTATCGTCGCCGGTGTCGTCCAGAGGGAAAGGGATTTTGCCAGCGAAAAAGCCTATACGGATAAAGCCGGTATCTTCATACCCTATCAGGCGTTAGTTGAGCCGGGTCAAGCCGTATTTTCCAGTTATGAGGTTGTTCTGCCCGAGCCGATCTCCGGATTCGCAAAGAAAGTCGTATCCGAGGGCATTACGGCCGAGGGCGTTGAGGTTGTGCAGAATACCGGCAGGTTCGATACCGGCAAGCTGTGGTCGATTCTCACAAGCTTCGGCGAGCGGTCGATGCAAACCAGCGGCATCATTTACCCGTATTGGGAAAACGCTGCGCGCCTGGTGGAAGATCATCTGGTTTTGCTGCTTATTTGCAGCATCTTGTTGTCGTTGTTTCCGATATTCTGTCTGATTATCGTTCTGGTTAGGGTTGCGGTCAAGCTTCGCTCAAAGAAGAAGGCCGCGGCGGACTGGCTGGACAATCAAAAAGAAAAAATAACCCAGCGGATATGGAACAATAACCGCACTTAATATTATTTAAAAATTGAGAACCAATATAAAGGGGCTGATGCGGAAATTTTGCATCAGCCCCTTTATACCGGGCTTTAAGCGGCGCACTGCGCCGATTATTTGGGTGTTGCCGGGCGCTTGTCCAAATGGACAAAATACTATATTCGGTTTAGTTGAGAGAAATATTACTTAGGTGTTGCCAGGCGCTTGTCCAAATGGGCAAAATATTACATACGGTTTAGTTGAGTGAGGTATTACTTGGGTGTTGCCAGGCGCTTGCCCATTTCGTAGGCCTTCTTGCAGTCATCCGGGAAAACTTCCTGACGGCGCTTTTGTCTTGCGTTTACATCAAATACCGAGGCGGCGTATTTGGAATAATCGGCAAACTGCAGCGTTTCGGACGCATCCACATATTCGGTGTCGCCGATGATCCACTGGCTTGTCTGCTTTAAGCCGTCGTAAAGGGCGGTATAGAATCCACCGGGCGCGTTGGTGGTGAAAATCATGCCGACATTTACGCGTTTGGGATAAAGCGGTCTCCTCTCCTTTTCATAGGTGATCGCCGGAAACCAGAGGCGTTCAAGGAAAGCCCGGAGCATGCCGGTCACATCATTGAAGTAAATCGGTGAGCTCATCAGCAGTACGTCCGCTTCAATAGCCTGCGTTAAGACAGCGGTCAGATCGTCTTTCATTGCGCAGCGGCCGAAGGACTTGCCGTCCAAAAGCTTGCAGGAATGACAGCCCGTGCAGCCTTTATAGGTTAAGTCGTACAGATGGATGAGCGTGACCTCCGCACCCGCCTCCTTTGCGCCCTTAGCGGCGTAGCGGAGCATGGTCGCCGAGTTCCACTCTTTCCTTGCGCTGCCGTTCAGTGCCAGAACCCTCATGTCTATACCTCCGTTTATGATGATGTCGTTAGGAACTTATCTGTTTTCCAGTATATCGGATCATATAAAAAAATCAACACGGAAAACGAGGACCGGCTAAACTTGACATTCCGCCCGGAATGGAATATGTTTATTTTTACACGATATGTGCAAGCGTTTTTTTGAGAGGTTTCAGCTGTGACGTTTTCTTCCGTTATCAATTTGCAGCTTTTGCTGTTTTCGCTGATGCTCGTCGGCGTTTATGCCGCGAAGCGAAAACTGATTGACAAAAGCGCACAAGGTTATCTGACCGATCTGCTACTCGAGATCTTTCTGCCTTGTACAATCATCGCTTCCTTTGATATAGACGTATCCGGGCAGCTTCTGCTGTCCTCTCTTGAAGTGCTTGGCCTATCCTTTGCGGTTCAGTTTTTTTTACTGGGTTTAAGCAGGCTGCTTTTCCGGAAAACAGAGCATGGCAAGCAGGTTGTGTTGCGGTACGGCATCATTGTGTCCAATTCAGCGTTTCTCGGGCTGCCGGTCATATCGATGATCATGGGCCCCGAGGCTGTGATCTACGGCTCTATCGCGCTGATACCGCTGAGGATTTTTATGTGGACCTCCGGCATGTCTTTGTTCATTGAGTCAAGCTTCAAAGACGCGCTGAAAAAACTCGTTGCGCATCCTTGTATCATTGCTGTCTATATCGGCTTTGCCGTTCTGCTTCTTCCGTTTAAGCTGCCCGGTTTTCTAATGAAAACAGTCGGGCTGATCGGAAACGGCACCACGGTCATATCGATGTTCATCATCGGCAGCCTTTTGGCGGAAATTAAGATCAAAACGCTTTTTTCCACAGTCATCGCGTATTTTTCACTCATCCGGCTTGTTTTAATTCCGCTGTTCATCTTTGCCGTTCTTAAGCTTCTCGGATTAAACCCGATTGTTATCGGCGTCATGGTGGTATTCATGGCCATGCCCGCGGGCAGTACGACCGCCATTCTGGCTGCAAAATACGGCGCAGACTCCGGTTTTGCATCAAAAATTGTTTTTGTGACGACGGCTTTTTCGCTTTTGACGGTACCGCTATTTTGCTTGTACCTGCTGTGAAATAATCCCGCGGTTTCAATTTAGTCCATTTTCCCGCGTGGTTATTTATAAATCTGAATAGATAAAGGAAACGGCTATGTTCACAGGGTTTAGTCAGGAAACGTTTGATTTTTTATGGGGAATCCGGTTTAATAATACCAAAGAATGGTTTACCGAAAATAAGCAAATTTATACGAAATATGTGAAAGAGCCGATGGACGGCTTGGCTTCGGCGGTTCTCCGGCAGATGACCGAAAAACATGAGCCCTTGCTGGTCAGCCATGTTTCAAGGATAATCAAAGACGCGCGATACGCCCATGGGGAAAAATACCGGGACAGGCTATGGTTCAGCCTGGGGCAGCGTAAAGAAGAGATGCCCCTTGCGCCCGCCTTTTACTTTGAAATCTCGCCGGAGGGTTATGCTTATGGCATGGGGTACTACAAAGCGCCGGCCAGAACCATGGCGGCGTTTCGAAAAAAGGTCGATGCGAATCAGGAAGAGTTTTTAATAATCGCAAACGAGCTCATCAGCCGGGGCAGGTTTTCACTGTACGGCGATAAGTATAAAAAGAAAAAAGGCGATAAGATCGGGCCGGTTTCGGACTTCTATGAACGAAAGAATATCGGCTTGATTGCCGAGCGCCCGATCGGGCGGGAGCTGTTTTGCACGGAGATTTGCTCGATTATTGTGGACGGCTTTGTGACTTTACTGCCGCTTTATCGCTTTTTGCAGTCAATTGAGCAGGAAAACTGATGAAAGGAGCCGGGAAATGAATAAATTATCGCATGCGTTCAGACCCATTTCGATCGGGCCGCTGACGGCAAAAAACAGGATTGAGGTATCGCCTGCCGAGCCGTTTTTGTGCACGCGCGACGGACTTGTAACCGATGAATTTATCGCCTTCACCGCTTCAATGGCCAAAGGCGGTGCCGGTATCGTGACGGTCGGCGACAGCCCGGTGAACGCGGAATACGCGCAGGAAAACCACTATGTCGTGAACCTGTCGGATCCCTTTGTGGTTCATGGGCTGTTTAAAGTAACCGACGTGATTCACCGGTACAATGCGTTAGCGTCCATCGAACTGAACCTGCGTGCCCATTACCTGCCGGGTGATTTAACGCAAAAGGAAATCAGACAGATTATTTTAGATTTTGCCGATTCCGCGGAACGTTGCAGGAAGGCCGGTTTTGACATGGTCATGATTCACGGCGGACACGGGCATACCGTTTCGCAGTTTTATTCGCCGTTTTTCAATAAACGCACCGACCAATACGGCTGCGCGACGATGGAAAACCGCTGCCGATTCGCCTGCGAGCTTTTAGACGCCGTGCGCGAGAGGATAGGGCAGGATATGGCGATCGAGTACCGGATGAGCGGCGACGAGCTGATACCGGAAGGGGTGGGTCTTGAAGACGCCGTAAAATTCGCCGAATTTATAGAGGACAAAATCGACCTTATCCATATTTCGGCGGGAAATATGTACGATCCCCGGACGGCGGAATACATCATGCAGCCGAGCTATATGCCGATGGCAACAAACCTGCATCTTGCCGAACGCTTTAAAAAAGCGCTTAAAATACCGGTCACGACGGTTGGCTCTTTCAATATGGCGCTTGCCGAAAAAGCGCTTGCCGAGGGTAAAGCCGACATCGTTGCGATGATCCGGGCGTTTATCGCTGACCCTGACCATGTAAACAAGGCAAGGCGAAATAAGGAAGACGAGATCAGGCCCTGTATACGCTGCAACCTGTGCACGGGCGACGATCCGCACGGCTGCCCGAAACCCCTGCGCTGCTCGGTAAACCCAAAAAGCGGCAGAAATCCGCATTTTGATGAGATTAAAAAGGCCGAAGAACAAAAAAAGGTCGTGATCATCGGCGGGGGCTGCGCGGGTATGGAGGCGGCAAGGCAATTAGCTTTACGCGGGCATAAGCCCGTGTTGTTTGAAAAAAAACCCAAGCTCGGCGGGAGCCTTATAGAAGCCGGTGCGAACCGGATAAAAACCGATATCAAACGGTATGCCGAATGGTCGGTGCGCATGACGGAGAAGACGAAGGGCATCGATCTGCGGCTCGGCACGGCGGCGACAGCGGAGCTGGTAGCGGCACAAGCGCCGGACGCCGTCATCATCGCGGTCGGAAGCTGCCAGATAATACCGGACGTACCTGGGATAAGCGGTAAAAACGTGGCGCTTGCCGTTGATTTGGATATGGGAAAAGTAAAAGCGGGTAAAAAGGTCGTTATCGTCGGGGCAGGACTGACGGGCTCGGAAACGGCGGTCGTGCTCGCGATGGAAGGGCATCAGGTCACGCTTGTGGATATGCTGACGCTTAAAGAAATAAGAGCGCGGGACAAAGCCATTGAGCGGATTCACAATCTGGCCATAAGAAACGGCGTGGATATTCTTCAGGAAATGAAGCTGGCGGAAGTCGGGGACGGTTTTGCGGCGGTGAAGGACAAAGAGGGTAAAGTGACAAAGCTTTACTGCGATACTGTCGCGCTCTCGCTTGGGGTAAGGCCGCAGACAGAGATTGTAAATGCGCTTCGGGACCTATGTCCGGAAACCTATGTGGTAGGGGACTGCGCAAATAGGCAGGGGAACATAACCTCCGCCGTCAGGGAAGGGTTTTATGCGGCGATGAACATATGAAAAACTACGGTAAAAGGCTGATAAAGCTAATCAGCGGCGTCATACTATATGCGGCAGGTATTGTGATAACAATGAAAGCCGATCTGGGCTATGCGCCGTGGGATGTGTTTCATCAGGGACTCTCGGATGTGCTGGGCCTGTCTTTCGGCCTTGTTTCGATTGTCGTGAGTCTTGCCGTCGCGCTTGTCGCGGCGCTGCTGGGTGAAAAACTCGGTATAGGGACCGTTTTCAATATGGTTTTGATGGGTGTTTTCCTTGATATATTTTTGTGGCTGGACATCATTCCGACAATGCAAGGCTGGCTGTCCGGCCTTTTGATGCTGTTTGCGGGGCTGTTCATTATTGCTTTTGCGACATGGTTTTATATAAGTGCGGCCTTCGGCGCGGGCCCGAGGGACAGCATGATGGTGGCGCTTAAAAGAAAGACCGGGCTTCCGATCGGTCTGAGCAGGGGCGTTTTGGAAACGACAGTGGTCATCATCGGATGGCTGCTGGGCGGGCCCGTCGGCGTCGGCACCGTTTTGTCCGCTTTCGGGATCAGCTTTTGCATACAGCTTGTGTTTATGCTCATGAGGTTTAATTCAACGGCAATCAGGCATGAAACGCTGGATATGACCTATCAAAAAGCAAAGCGGCTTTTTGCGGGCGGGAAGTGATGATAATGGAATGAAAGGCATGGCAAATCCTTTACTTTTATGAGGTTTTATGTGATAATGCCTAAAACTGGTATTAATTAGAAGGATACATATTTATGATTTATCTTGTTCGTCACGGTGAAACTGATTGGAATTTATTCAGAAGGTGCAACGGTTGTACGGACACATATTTGAATAAAACGGGAATAGAACAGGCAAAGCGACAGGCCGATAACCTGAAGGATGTCGGCTTTGACGCGTGTTTTTGCAGCCCTCAAACACGGGCGCGTCAATTTTGCGAAACAATCTATAAAGGTCCGATTATTTTTGACGATAGGCTCGCGGAAATAAACTGCGGTGAATTTGAGGGCAAAAAGGAAACCGCAATAATGATGGCATTGTTTTGGGTGGCCATTAAAACCGGCGCTAAGGGCACAGAGCGCTACGACGCGTTTATAGAACGAAACTGTGATTTATGCGACTTGATTATGAATGAACACAAGGGGGAAAATGTCTTAATTGTGACTCATGCCGGAAATGTACGGGTAATAAACTATTATTTTACTGGTAAGCCCGAGGGCTATAGTTTTGTAAAAAAGGTTATCGAAAAGGGCGGATTGATAACATACGGGGAAAAAGGCATCTGGCTGAAAAAAGCAGAGTGTTAAGGCGATTTCTAATTGGCAAAGCAGAGAATCGCAAGGGTTATAAGCGGACGGATAGCGTGAATAGGTGGTGTGTAAAGGGTAAAATGAACGTCTGCGGCGCCCTTTTCACACCATCCGCTTTGTGCAGGGCGGTAGCTGAGCGTTTATACCGCAGTCTGCGGCAAACAGCAGGGTGAGAAAGGTACTACAGACAATGTAATTTTTAGCTGTTCTAAGCATTATTACGCTATAGACGGCTGCCGGACATGCAAAATTGGGCTTCAGTCACTAAATTAGAGAACAGTGTTATATAATAGACGCGGAGCCATATCTGCAAGGTATGCGGCTCCATAAGGGGGACTGCATATGAAAAATATGATTCATAGCCTTGTTGAACAAGGTAAATATGTTGAAGCGCGAAGCAAAATCATCAATTTAAATGTCGCTGATATTGCGCAGCTGCTTGAAGAAACAAAGCAGAAAAAATTGCTGATATTGTTTAGAATGCTGCCGAAGGATATGGCCTCCGGTGTGTTTACCCATATGTCGAGCGATCTTCAGCGGCACATTATCGAATCTGTGACAGATATGGAGGCTATAGGCATTTTTGATGTACTCTCACTTGATGACGCCATTGATATAATAGAAGAGATGCCGGCAAACATCGTAAAGAAGGTTCTGAAAAACGCCAATGACGAAACGAGAAAACTTATAAATCAGTTTCTTAATTATCCCGAGGATTCCGCCGGCAGCATAATGACCATCGAGCATGTTGAATTAAGAAAGGAAATAACAGTAAAGCAGGCTTTGGCAAGCATCAAGGAAACAGGGGTTGATAAAGAAACGATTGATTCCTGCTATGTTACAGACAACAATAGAATACTTGAGGGCGTTGTGACGATCAGAAAGCTTATACTAAGCGACGATCAAACAGTCGTAAAAGACATTATGGACAAAGGCGTTATATTTATTAACACCCATGACGACCAGGAAGACGTTGCGGGTATGTTTAAAAAATATGACTATTATGTTATGCCTGTCGTTGATAATGAACACAGGCTGGTGGGCATTGTAACAATAGATGACGTTATTGACGTAATAGACCAAGAGGTTACAGAAGACCTTCAGAAGATGGCTGCGATGCAGCCATCCGAAAAAGCATACTTAAAAACAAGCACATTGCAATTGGCAAAGCATAGACTGCCCTGGCTTTTGATACTGATGATTTCCGCAGCCTTTACCGGCGGTATCATTAAAAGATATGAGAGCGCCTTGCAGTCAGTGATGGTGCTGGCATCATTTATTCCGATGATCATGGATACGGGCGGAAACGCGGGCTCGCAGTCCTCAACATTAATCATCAGAGGACTAGCATTGGGAGACATGAGAACAAATGATATACTCAAGGTTTTGTGGAAGGAGCTGCGGGTAAGCTGCATTGTGGGATTAACGCTATCTTCGGTCAACTTTATACGCATTTATCTAATCGAAAAAACCGGCCTGCTGGTTTCCGTAACCGTATGCTTCACGTTGCTTTTAACGGTTATGCTGGCGAAGGTTGTCGGGGGCATTTTGCCTATCATGGCGAAAAAGATTAAACTTGACCCTGCTATTATGGCAGGGCCGCTGATAACAACAATTGTTGATGCCGTAGCGCTTACGATATATTTCACAACCGCTGCATGGTTATTGGGCATTTAAAGCTCTGTTTTTTATCCTGATCTTCTGCATTTTAAAGATTGGTATAAATGCTGTTTAAACCAGCCGCGGAGCTGTGGGCGCTTTGCCCATATGGCTATCGCATGGTTCTTAAATTTAGTTGAAGAACCATGCGGTTTATCTTAACAAAAGATATAGAATGCTCTGTGATACCGTTTTACCGTTCTGAACGGACACCCGGATAAGCACATCCCTGTTTTCGCTTTTTGACCATATTGCCCATCGGGCAGAAATTTTCTTTATATCACTTTTATATCCCTGGCGAGACGGGTTGAAAACTATAAAAATTATAATATAATATATTCAGGTTTATAAAAACGGAGATTTGCGCAGCAAACGATTTAGCTTGGTCCGGCATTTGGATGGCAACCTGTTACGCTATTTATGAATGCGACATTATGCGATGATATTTTTGCCAAAAAATAACCGACTCACAGAAAGAAGTGATATTTTTGTATGAAATAGACTTGCATATGATCGAGATATTTATCACTGTCGCACGCTTTCAAAACATATCCAAAGCTGCTGACTTTTTATATATCAGCCAGCCGACTGTCAGCAGCTGGATTACCAAAATGGAAGAGTTTTGCGGTGTGCCTCTATTTGTGCGAACAAACAGAGGGGTAATGTTGACAGCAGAGGGGGAACTTATTTTTGCCCGTCTTGATCTCGCATTTCACGGTTTTCGTATAGCAGCAAATGAAATCTGTAATCCTGCTGAAAAGAATGACAGTATTTTGCATATAGGATACCCTCATTTGCGCGACATACGAAAAATTGTAGATAACGAGGTCAGCAATTATAATTCACTCAGCAGTGACATTAAAGTTAAATGTGAAAAGTATGATTTTCACAATCTTCGATACAAGCTTTTATGTGGTGAGTTGGACATAGCTTTTTTACTGTCATATGACCTGAAATACTATCAAGAGTATGATTTTATCGTCTACAAGCCATCAACCGCATGGATTTTTATTCCGGAATCATGGCAAGATAAAGTAAATAAATCCAACCTTAGTTATCTTAACGGAAAGCCGCTTATCGCCGAATCACGAAGCGGGAAAAACATGGCGCTCTCCGTATGTAAAGCAAATTGTATAACACCTTCCGAAGTAAAATATGCGAGCTCAAATATTTTGTTATCTACACAAATAGTACGTGGTAGAGGGTTTTCAATATTCGATGATTTTCGGGATGAGTATTTTAATTATCCTAAGCCGGTTCGAATACCCATAGAACACGGCTATCAAGAGGATTATCTCATTGCATGGAAAAAAGGCGTTCTAAAACCCCAAGCTGAAGCTTTTATTCAATATTTGCTAAAACCCAACTAGTTTAACACACTACTATTAGGCAGCTATAAGACGGGCGTGGAAATATGTGTATCAACATATTTCCACGCCCGTTTAAACTATCTCATCATTATATTATTCCGGCCTTCAGCAAAATTTAATAGTCAGCAGAAAAGGTTATGGCTTTTACCCTTCATATCTGCCCAGATATTTCGCTGTTGTGTATGCCGTGCTGTTGGCTTTAAGAATATTACCCACCATATTGCATTCTCCAACCATATAGAATACAGGCGCGCATTTATTAAAGGTAAGCGCATAATCCTGCAAAGGCTTCATACCGACGGCCTGAATGACCATATCAGCACTAAAAAATGCGTCACCCTCCGGACCATCGCAACTGACACCACTTGGGGTTATTTCTTTGGCCTTTGTATTGAAGTGGATGGGAATGGCGTATTGCTCGATCATATCTTCTATTGCCTGCCTGTGGTGGTCGTTACCGCCGTCAGTAATGCTGTTTCGCATTTCCACAATCTCGACATCCTGGATGCCAAGCTGTTTGAGGTAGATGGCAAGCTCAGTTCCGACAAAGCCCGCGCCCAATATAACAATTTTGCCTTTGGCCTTTGACGGGTCATCGAATATCTCCATTGCCTGATATACATTGAGACCGTCCACACCGGGTATATCTGCGGAGGCTGTAACGGAACCTACCGCGGCAATAATGACATCCGCTTTCTCGGCCATGGCGTACTCCGGCGTAACCGTGGTGTTGAGCCTTAACTCAATTGCCGATTTTGAAATAAAGTACTTTTGCTGTTCGATATATTGATGCAAACGTTCTTTGAACGGCACGTTTCTTTCACAAAGAATTCCGCCGCCAAGTTCATCGGATTTTTCGCACAGTACAACCTCATGCCCGTTTTTTTCAGCCGTTAAGGCTGCCTGCATACCCGTAATTCCGCCGCCGATAACCAGCACCCTTTGCTTTTCGGCAGGGGGAAGCGAATAAAATATTTCGCGCTCTCTGCTGGTTTCGGGGTTTAAGGCGCAGTAGAAATCACCCTTGCCCATACATTCGCTGAAGCATGTGAGACAACGCATACATTTGCGAATATCCTCCACCTTGCCTTTGCGTACTTTGTTAGGCATATCAGGATCGCATATAAGTTCCCTGGCCATATAAACTATATCTGCTTTTCCGGACGCCAGAACTTCTTCCATAAAGTAGGGATCGCTCATACCGCCTACGGCACCCACGAGAGATTTTTTAACATGCTTCTTGATCTCCGCCGCATATTCCACATTACGCCCTTCAGGATAGAACATGCTGACATGGGTTCTTGCAAAAGACGCTTTTGTATGGCTTACGCCGCCGACAGATACGTGTATGATATCCGCATGGCCGTCCAACTGCTCAGCGATACGGCATGCCTCGTCAATGTCAAAGCCGTTGGGATCAACCTCTGTGCCGCTGATGCGGATTTCAACGGGGAATTCGCTGCCGCATACTCTATGTATTTCATCTATAGCCATAACGGCGAATCTGCAACGGTTTTCGGGATTTCCGCCCCATTTATCCGTACGCTTATTTAAATACGGCGACATAAACTGCTGCAATCCCCATCCATGTGCACCATGCAGTGTTACCATGCCGAAACCGGCATTTTTTGCAGCAAGCGCGCCTTTTCCGAATCCCTCGATGACTTCCAGAATACGCTCCTCGGTCATCTGGCGAACCTTTAACCTTCCCCCGAACAACGTCATGTCCATTGGACCCCATGCCGGATCCTTGCGGTCCGGCATCCTTGTGCGTGAAAATATGCCGGTAAATTGCAGTTCTGCTACCGCTACTGCCCCATGTCTCGACACCTTACCGGCTAACCTGCCGAAATTGCGGTTGCTAATATTGGTGATATCTCTCGGCCAGCGTTTTCTTTCCAACTCGTCCGGATCTATAGATATTTCACCGGTTGTTACAGTGGCCGCACCGCCCATTGCTTTGCGCTCAAAGTACATTACAGCGTCAATACTTGGTTGTCCGCTCATAATAATGTCTGTGTGGCCGGTAGGTGCGCAGAACATCCTGTTGCGGAAAACAACACCGCCGACCTTTACGGGCTTGAGTAAGTTTGGGAAGGTTTCAAAGGGGTTAACCATTTTTTATTGCTCCTTTCATCGTTAAACGATATTAATCTGATCAGTGTGTCTGATAATAAGGTTTGGCATAGTTTTCATAAACATCATCTATTATCGCCTGTTTTTCTTTTACACGCTCGTCTTTTGGATTGCCGTTCGGAGCAGCCATGAAACCAAATCCGCCTCCCGGAGCAAATCTGTCTACATATTTATATAGCTCTTCACGCAGCAGTTCGTTATCTGCATCAGGGAACGAAACAGGACCCGTGTTATCCCACCCCCCCATTATAGCCAGCTTGCGGCCATACTTTTTCTTTATGCCATCGAGATCGTTCATAACTTGCGCGGGTTCCCATGCCGTTACGCCAATGTCGACCCACGAATCAACAAAACACTCAGATTTGCCGCAGTCATGCTTTGTTACATATACGCCATCGTTTAAAGCCAGTTCTGCATGCCTCTTATAGAATGGGAGTATCAATTTCTCATACGCATCCATACTGATAAAAGGGAACTGTGCTGCTGATGTATCATCGGGTATGCATATTACGTCAATCTTATAATACTTCTGCATAATTTTCTGCTTGAATAGCTGGTATTCGCATATGCGATCCAACATAGCATATACCTCTTCGGGCTCTTCCTGAATGGCACAAAGCCCCTCTGTAAAACTCATAAAATTCACTATATGTAAAAAGTAATGCCCGGTAAATCCAATTAACGGGATGCCGCTTATATCTCCCTTGTACGCCAAATCCTTCTTCGCTTGTGCCTCCCAGTCCACGCCTGATAAATCAGGAATCTTAAGCTGATCGCGCCACTTTAGGATATCGTCTATCAGGACAACACCGGGCTTCGGCATGGCTGCCCCCATAGACGCTTCTGTAGAGGCCATCTTAACCCCGAACTCATCTACAATATTTCCATCACCATCTTTATGTGGCATTGTGAACGATATAGCTGTTATCCATTCCATCATCCTGTATTTAGGCAAAAATTCAGGTACCTCTCCGCGTAGCATCATGAGATAATTGTCTTTTTCACTTATCACACAGAAACACCTCCTTAATATTTCAAGAAAATCATAGCATACATATCACGATATGTATACATACCCGGGCGACTGAAAAAACACGAAATCCAAAGGCAAAACATCAGATATTCCTTTGTTTAAGCCACTTTCAGGCACCCTTCTTGGTTTTGATATTGAAAATTACTATATCTAGAGTATGGAGAAATCGTGTATAATCTATGAAGCTAGATATAATATATGCGTTTATATCGGGCTAAGTATTGTATTGATCTGCTGAGATCAATTTAAACAGGAAGGGAGCCACACATGAGAAAAGCATTTATTATCGTAATAGTTGCTGTTATGCTTACCAGCATGTTCGCCTGCTCAAATAGCAAGGAGCCGAACTCACCCACAGAACCAGCTTCTACTCAAGGAAATGTGACATCAACGCCAAACGAGAGCAGCCAACCGGATACCCCCCCACCAGAGGAAGAAGGACCCTATAAATTTGCGGCAGGCAAGTATGAAACCATGGAGTTTCCCTTGAAGGTCAAAGAAACACTGGGCGTAAATATTGAATACAATGTGGTCACTTTTGCAAATGCATCTGAAAACTTCAGTACCAGAATTGCATCAGATGACTTATGTGACTTGACTTACTGTGCGCATTGGTATTACCCGGGATCAAAACTGGAAGCAATTGATGACGGATTTTTTGTCAATTTGTATGATTACAAAGAATACATGCCTAATTATTACAAGGCAATACATATGTACCCGGAAGATGAGAATATACTTGGGCAAATTATGCAGAGAGACGGAACAATTCCCGCATTTTACGCACTATACTATGATCCAATGCGGCTAAATGGACCCGCTGTCAGGGGTGACTGGCTTGATGCGGTTGGCCTTACCCAAAAAGATATTGTAACAGTGGATCAATATGCGGATATGCTGAGACTTTTCAAGACCGAAATCGGATGCCCGTCTCCTTACCTTTTGTTAAGTGGGTTTGACGCCCACGCAATTTTTGCTTGTTATGACACACATGCATATGCAAGAGCTAAATGTATCAGAGACGGCAAGGTCAGCTTTGCTTTTACTTCCGAACAAGATAAAAAATACATGACGACAATTAACCAATGGTGGAACGAAGATTTAATACTAAAGGACTACCTTTCAATAAGTGCAAATCCTCAAGGATTAAGTTGGATTACGACAGGCCAGGTCGGTGCATTGGGCATGATACCAAGTGAGAAACTGGATTTTGAAAAAGGTTCTGATGATCCAAATATGAATTGGGTACCTCTTGCAAACCCGGTTGTCTATGAAGGCCAGACAATACATTTGGCTCTGGGCATCAACAAACTCGCAGATGGTTCATGGTGGCTTAGCACAAAATGCGATAACATCCCTCTTCTAATGACATATTGTGACTATTTTTATTCAGAAGATGGGATGATACTCGGCAATTACGGCGTCGAAGGTTATACTTATAATTACGACGAAAACGGAGAAATAAAATTTGCCGACTGGTTAGTTAACCATGATGCGGGCTTCTCAAACGCCTTACACATATTCTGTCAAAGTGAATTAGTTGAAGGAGGTTATAAATTTAGATCCAGGAGCTATGCGTTTGACGGTGGAGAAAAACTAAAGTCATTCATCGACTTCTGGGAAGATGAAGAGTTTTACCGTTATGATGCTTCAATGGTATATCCACCTGCAATTGTTCTGACGGATGAACAGAGTGCTGACTATGTCGTATTTTCAACGGATGTTCAGACGTATATGAACGAGACCCTTCCTTTATTCGTTGATGGATCAAAACCGCTTGCCGAGTGGGATAGCTATGTAGCTCAAATGAGAGAAATCGGCTTAAATGAGTGCGAACAAATTTATCAGGAGGCCTATGACGCCTACATGGCAGCCAATTAAAACCAACTTCGTTAAATATCTCGATTAGTATGGGTAAAGAGCATAGCCGGACGACACTAAGGCTATGGACATGGCCGGAAAGTATTATTTTTTCAAATAGTTGAATTGCCTGGTGATAAATGGTATAGTGAATCCGGCCTAATCTTGTTATTTGTCATTGCCGAGAAAACGAAAGGAGCTGTTTGTTATGATGATTTATGTTGAGGTTGTTTTGGTTTGAAATAAAATATCGGGCATGGCAGTATTTTGGGATTTATACTGATCTTCAAATGAAATAATGATCGGTATTATGGCCATCCGGTTTTTATCCTTTTGCTGCCGAGCCGTTTCGAGTAACCTTTTTTATGAATACTGCAGCTTATTTGTTAATGGCTTTGCTTATCACGAAACCGCAGCTTGCAGCTTGAAAAGGCTGCTTGCTGCGATATTTTTGCGCTCTTTTTCAAAGAAGAAAAATGAGTTTATCAGGCCACGGCTTTAATCCTGCAGACTATTTATCCGAAGATGAACCGCGGAAAAACGAAGAACGGGGGATTTTAGAATGAAAGGAAACGCGGAAGATAAACCCAAAGCGCTTTCATCCGCTATCGGTAAAATGCTCGGGCGGACAATAAACCGCATTGATTTTGATATGACGCAGCTGCAAGGCGGCACATTGGGCGATGTTCGGCTGGTTACAGGTACAGCAGAAACTGAAAACGGCGAAAAGCTGCCGTTAGAATCGTCCGGAAAGCACAAAAAAGGTGGGCGCGGCCAGGCGACCCCGATTCATGGCGCAGAGAATACGATTTATATCAAAGCAATCTTGAGGCGCTTTTTACATCCGACCTCCGCCGGCCGAAATGCTGCCATTCGGCGCTTTGGGATGACAAAACGGAGCTGTGGCTCGAGTACATTGACGGGGTATCGGGCGCGGAGCTTACCATTGAGATGCTTGAGCAGGCTGCCTTGGCGTTCGGGCGTTTTCAAGGCAGAGTGAGCGCATGGTATGACGCCGCAAGACCAATCTCAGGCCTTGGTGATCGGGGTTTTTTTATGCGGGAATTTAATCAGTGGCATACGCAGACATTCAGTTATGATTATCTCATATCCGGATTATGCCGTATGCCGGAATTTATAAAGGAAATGCTGAAAAACGGCAGCATTCGGTTGGTGGACGGCAAATCATTTGAATACGGCTGTCTTCGTTCAAGCGGCTGCGGTTTACCCGAAGACCTGAAAAAGATGATCATGGACATTGATGAGCGCAAGGACGATATATTTAAGCGGCAAAATAAGCTTCCTGTCGTGCTGTGCCATCGAGATTTCTGGCATGAAAACATATTTTTCACAGACGGCGGAATCAGGCTGATTGATTGGGACACAGCCGGCTGGGGTTTTCCCGGTGAGGATATAGCCAGCTTGATTGCCGATGAAATGCCGGCCGAGCGGTTGGAGGAAAACTATAATCGGCTTGTGCCTGCCTATGTAAGCGGTTTGTCGGAAAATAAAAATGCCCCGGCAGTTGAGGAAATGGGTATTTTGGACATGATATTAATGAAGTTCGGATACCGGATGGTGCAGGAATATATGTTTGCGGAAACAAACGGCGAAAAAGACCGGGTTGTCAATGCGCTTACGAAGATTTATGAATTGAAAAAGACCAACGGATTATAACGGTGAGGCTGTCTTATAGGCTTGTGTCACCGGAACCGTCCGAAACCACTTGCCGGACGACCATTATTTTTACAATAGCTGTCCGCCAAAAGTTCGTTGATAAATGAAAAATCCACTGCTTTTTCGATACGTTTGAGTAAATGCGAGTCTGGTATCTTGTCGTATAACATGCAGTAAAGCGACATTTGCTGTTCTTTTTTTCGTAGCATGACAAACCCTC
>JAAYJC010000016.1 GCA_012523085.1 Clostridiales bacterium | reverse complement strand
TATAGCAGCTTCTTTCAAGCGTGGATCGTCGGATAAACCCAGATAAGAATTGGATCCGAACATGAGGACTGATTTTCCGTTCATCTGCACTACGGGGTCTTGTCCCGATGAGATGGGGCGGTAATAAGGGTAAATGCCCTTAGCTTTAACTTCCTGAGGCAAAGTGTATTGCGCACAGTACTGTTCTAAAGTTTGATTCATGTCAATAGGTTTAGTACGGGGCAAAGATACGCTTTTTTTCAAATATCATATACCCTCTGTCTTTGCTCCTGATTTTTGTCTTGGCTTTCTTTTCCGCCTTGTTTCTACTTGCCTCTCTCTCCTTTTATCTCGGTTTCCTTTCCTGTCCCGCTTCTACTTACTTCTCTCTGATTCTGCTGACTATTAAAAAAGATGTGCCCCAAAAGTTTGTCCGACTTTCGGGGCATATTTAAAAACTTAATAGATTAAAGCGGTGTTATTGTTTTATACCTATGATGTACTAGAATTTCAACGAAAGCGTCAAGCCGACTGTCGGTTTGACCGTACCGCCAACCAGAGTATAATTTACGGATGGGAAGAGGTTTGCCTCAAGTGAATACATCCTCATTAAATCCTGCTCATACATATTTTTAACTCTTGCGACACGTACAGCATCCACAATGTTATATATGTTTAAAGCCGTAAGCCCTGCGTAGAGAGTTAACAAACTAAGGGTTGCTCCACCGGATAAGCCAACAGATTCTCCGGCGCCATTATACGATATTCCGTAGGCCAACAAAGAAGAAGTAAGAATTGAAGCGCCTATGTTGGCGCCAAGGAACATAAAGCCTCTCCCGACTTCACCGCACAGCATCTGCCCTAAACCGGGGATAAAGAAAGAGGCAACCCCTGCGACTGCGGGGTTATACCTGTCTCCAAATGTAGATGTATATAATTTATGGTCGTAGATATGTTTAAGTTCATTATACTTCATTCCAACAACAATACCCTCAACAGGCTCTCTATCTGCCGGATAATATAATTCCAACTTAGATTTCTCGTTAAAAACCTCATTATGGCCGGACTCATGCCTTATCATAAGAACTTCCGACTTTTTTATCGTATAGATGGTGCCGTCGGGCTCATCATATAAATTGTATTTTATATCGTTAGAAGTAACCTCAAGGACTTTCGCCTTAATATCCTGACCGTCTTTTTTTGTAATGATGTCTTGTGCGTTAGCTAAAGTAGATGAAAACACTACAGCTGCAATAAGAATAAAGAATTTTTTCATTTGATTTCAATCAATTTATTATGGAGCAAAGATAGTTATATCTGTTATTATATGTACCAATTCGTCTTTAAATTTTTGAGAAAAGTTATTTTTCATTGACGACTATCATCAATTTCGGTAATCTTTTTTTGGACGTGACTATAGCATTTAGCATCCATAATAATTTACCTTTTTTGGTAAACTTTTTTTAGGACGAGACATTGGGCGTAAAATGGATAGTGCTGATAGTGAGGCAGATCATAAAAGAAGGTCAGCCAAATTTTCGGGTGTTCTTTAAGGATTTCGCTGATAGTCAGAGAGTTACATTTTACGCTCGCCATTGGTCGGGAGCGTGAAGAGGGCGGAGGAAGGCGAAAAGAGGCGGGTGGTAGATGGCGGATGGCGGAGGAGGGTGTCGGATGATAGCAAAGAGGCGGGTGGTAGATGGTGGAGGAGATGGAAGAATGGATAGATATAAAAATGACGCGAAGATGTTGTATCTCCGCGCCGATAAAATAAAACGATATGTGCGATTAGTCGCAGTCGTCGCAACTGTCTTTGCACTTGCCTTTGCCTTTTCCGCGTCCGACAAACTCTACATCGGTGGTCGGGCGGGTAGATTTCCATGCCTTTACGGTTTTGCCGTCAAGAGTTTTGAGGTCTGCAACCTGCTGTACGCTTACTTTCGGAACCGGAAGTCCGTCATCGTCCCTGTCTTTACAGCACTTTGACTTTTTGCATCCTTCCTTCTCGCCTTCGGCCTTAGCTTTGCAGCACTCTGCCTTTGCTTTCTCGCACTCTGCCTTGTCGCAGCCTGCTTTTTCACAGTCGGCCTTCACCTTTTCACAGTCAGCTTTATCGCATCCTTCCTTCTCACAATCTCCCTTGCCACAACCTTCTCCCTTGCATCCTTCACCCTTGCATTCGCGCTTCAGCACTATCAATACATGCTCGGGCTCGGTCACCTTTGCAAAAACCACCTCCTCTCCTTCTACAACGAAGGTTTCTGCGGAGACACTTGCGGGGTCGATTGCCGCCTCGTATTCCAAATCGAGGGCAACCACTTTACATTCTTTGCCCTTGACCAATGCGGTTATTTCGGGCGTGCTCTTACAGCCGGACAGAGCGGCTAACAGGGTAAGCGCCATTGCGCTAAACATTAATGTTTTTTTCATATTGATAAAGATTTAAAATTTCTTTCGCGAAGACAAAGATAAAAAAATTGTAGGATTTCCGAAAATAAACGTATCTTTGCAGTCCGTGTTCGTAAAAGCTTAAGCTTACGCGAGCCCAATCCGGAGAGGTGGGTGAGTGGCTTAAACCAGCAGTTTGCTAAACTGCCGTACTCGTAAGGGTACCAGGAGTTCGAATCTCCTTCTCTCCGCATAAAAAACAACCCCTACCAGGGGTTGTTTTGGATTTATAATTATACGTTATTGGTAATCAGTTATTTGAGAATCTTCAATAATTCTTTTCCCTTTTCGGTTAAACGGTATTTTTGTTTAGGATGCTTGGGCTGTTCGGGATAAAGAGGCTCTACTAAATTATTTTCCATAGACGGATAGAGATAGATATTCATAAAACTTTCTCTATCTTTCAGTTCCATTAAAGTCATTATTTCCTTTACCGAATATATGTTTTCATCAATTATCTTAACAAGTATTTCTACTTGTCGGGTACTTGTCGGGTACTTGTCGGGTACTTGTCGGGTACTTGTCGGGAAAACAACCTGAACAGAATTACCATTTGTATGAAATTCGGGAGGAGGAAGTCCTACGCGTTGGCATTCGCTTACCATTAAGCCTATTCCGCGTCCCCAATTTTCTAAGATTTTACTTTTATAAAGCACAGTGGCTATAATAGGGTTTTGCGGTTCCGAATCGTGGGCGCTCAACAAACGTTCAATGGTCATACCTTCCGGAAAACTGCCGCTATTTGTAACCTCTACGCGGTCGTCATAGATTGCAATGCCTACAGAGCTACCCGGCTTATGGTAGATGCGATGCGAAAAAGCATTTATACAGCATTCTCTTAACGCCTTATATGGTATGCTCAATTCTTCATCCCTGTATAACTTTTCTGTTTTTCCGGATAAAGAAAGGTGTTTAAAAAAGAAGGCCATAGCAACATCCAGAAGCTTGAATATGTTGCCATGCTCCTGTTGGTTATCAATGAATTCTTCTTTGTTGATACCTTTGAAACGCGCCATCCGTAACAAGCATTGCGGATAATCGGACAGTTCTTTGCCAAATAATACGGCCGCTGCGTTTTTTAATTTGCCTTCGCCTGACAATAAGTTAAACTTTTCAAGAATGACAGCAATGTCCTCTCGCATTGTCGTTTCCGGTAAGCGCCCGCTCTCAACCCCTACCCGTACTGCTCCAAGAATAGTGCTTTTGTCCAGATGTTCTATTTTCAAGTCATCGTTGCACATCATTTCCCAAGCGCATTTTCCGCCGCGTTGCAGCAAAAAGTGATTGTAACTAACCTGCGACATTACGGATGTAACACTTTCTATTCTTTGATAAGCTCTGCCCTTATAAGTAAATGGACGAGCGTAAAATTGCGGTTCCGCATGAAGGGCTACAACATATTTATTTGTGTTCGGTATCGAGATGTATGAAATTTCAACTTTTGCAGAAGGTTCAAATCTTTCAATCCCATTCGCTATTTCACGCTTTGTTTTATCGCTGATTTCTTGTCCGACAAGTTTTCCCTTATCAGTAGCTCCAAACAACACTGTTCCTCCGGCACCGTTAAGAAAGGCACAAAGAGTTTCCAAACCTCGTTCCAACTGTCCGGTAGTTTCTTTTAATTCGATTTCAGCGGTTTCGGTCTTGGAAATCAAATGTTGTACAGTATTAAGGTTATCTATGCTCATAAGTATATTTTTTCGATATTTCAAATATAGCAAAATCTTTTTCTATCTTTGTTCAAATAACACATTAGAACTATGAAACGCAGAGATTTTCTTAAAGGAATAGGTCTTATAGCGGCCGGAGCAGCGGTGGCTCCGAAAGCGCTTGCAGGAACTTTCAGCCCTAAACAAAATGCCCTAACAGAACCTTTCAATCCGGAACTTAAAGAACCCGGAGATTTGAATTCGTTGGATCTTGGCATTCGCGGCCTCAAGCCAAATGTAAACAGGCAGATTACCATGGTTATCGTTGGGGCGGGAAATAGAGGACGTGTGTATGCAAGATATGCCGAGCTCTACCCTGATGCTGTCAAAGTGGTTGGTGTTTCCGACACCAATCCGGTGAGAAAAGCCAATGTGGCGGATAAACATTCAATTCCGGAAGACCGTCAATTCAGCGATTATCGCGAACTGCTTGCCGCAGGGAAAATTGCAGACGCCATGGTGATATCATTGCCGGATGATTTACACTATGAGCCTTGTATGAAAGCGTTGGAACTTGGCTATGATGTGCTTCTTGAGAAGCCTTGTGCTCAAACCGAAAAACAATGCCGTGACATCCTCGCTCAGGCCCATCGGTATAACAAGATTGTAGCAGTATGCCACGTATTGCGTTACGCTCCTTATTTTATTGCTCTGCGCGAAATTATAAAACGCGGTTATATCGGTACTCCTGTAAGTTTTCAGCACATGGAACCGATTCAATATGCGCATATGGCTCATTCGTATGTGCGGGGCAATTGGCGTAGCTCCAAAAAGACTACTCCGATTATCCTTGCAAAATCCTGCCACGATTTGGATTTATTGCGCTGGATGATTGACAAGCCTTGCAAGACTATTGCCGCAGATGGATCGCTTCATTTATTCAAATCCGACAACGCTCCTGAAGGCGCTCCCAAACGCTGCACTGACGGTTGTCCGGTTGAGGCCAAGTGTCCTTACAGCGCCATTGATATTTATGCCAATAAACGCAGACATTTGCATGTGTTCGATCTCCCGAAGGGATATACTCGCGAAGATATTATTGAAAAGCTTCGAACAAGCGAGTATGGGCGCTGTGTTTATTATTGTGACAATGACCAACCGGATCACTATGTCGCAGCGATGCTGTTTGAAGATGACGTAACAGCCAGCTTCTCAATGGAGGCATTTACACCTAAGGGAAGGCGCAGAACCAGAATAATGGGAACTACCGGAATGATAGATGGGG
>JAAYJC010000239.1 GCA_012523085.1 Clostridiales bacterium | reverse complement strand
GTTCCTATGGTATCTGTACTGAGGTAACTGCCAAAATATGGCATCAACCAGAAGCAAGGAAATTTTCCGTTTATACTTTTAAGACAACCCATGATGGATTTGAAGCAGTTAGAAAAATGGTGTCGTTAGGTCAGGCAACACTTGCAGTTGTTAGACTATATGATGAGTATGAATCGGTTTTTACGATTGATGCCTATAAATTCGAAGAAGGCTATGCTTTACTTTATCTTGGCTTTGAAGGGAGAAAAGACCAAGTCGATCTTGAAATGAAAATAAGTGACGAAATTTGTCTTGCCGAGGGCGGCATTTATAAAGGTGACCAGGCAGCCAAACAGTGGGAAAGGGACAGACTTGATACCTCATACGGACTTGGTACAACTCATCTTCCCAATGGTGCTGCGGAATCGTTAGGAATTTCTGCCTCGTGGGATAAGTTAGAAGATGTTTGGTTAGCTATGAGAAATGCTATAGCACCTTATGCTCAAATAATACATGTTCACTTTTCTCATATGTATCATACTGGGGGTAATCTGTATTGCATCATACACACAATAAGGGGTAAGGATTCAGAAGATGCAGAAAAGAATTTTCTTAAATGTGTTAAGAAATCTTTAGATGCCTGTGTAAAGGCTGGTGGTTCTATTTCCCATCATCATGGAGTTGGTACACTGAAAAGCAAATGGATGTTTGACGAACATAATAATGGTTTTGAGATTATGAAAAAAATTAAGAGAGCAATTGATCCCAATAATATAATGAATCCTCCAGTTCTAGGATTAGGAGGTGAAGCAAATGTTGGATAAATACAAAGATCTTATGGAAGATTGTTCAATGTGTAATGATCAATGTGTCTATGGCTGTCCAGTGTTTACTATTAATAGGACTACTACTGTTTATCCTGGAAGGAAAGTATATTTGGCTCGTTGTATAATAAAAAATGAAATTGAACTTGATGAGAATGTTCAAGATGTACTTTATCAATGTTGTAGTTGTGGACTTTGCAAAACGTTTTGCTTGTATGGAATAAAGGGTAAACCAAGAGATCCGGTTCCTCTTATTCAGAAAATAAGACATGAGATAATTAAAAAAGGAATAAAGACTGATTTTGTCACAGAAGCCGAATTGCGAATTAAGGAATTTGGGAATTTGTACGGTGATGTATCTAATATTCTCGAAGAAGTAAAAGCAACGAATAAAAGCGGCAAGAATGGGGGTATTCTTTATTTAGTCGATGCTGAGATGTTAGCAATAAGTCCAGAAGCTCCAAAAGCTGCAATTCAATTAATGAATAAAAAGAATATCAAACCGATTATTTCGGATATGCTTGAAACTGGCTACGATATCAAAGCTATTGGTTTTTTTGAAGAAGCTGTTTCTATAGCCAAGAATACTGCAGATTATTTAAATAATCTATCTGTATCTAAATTAATAGTATCATCCCCTAAAGCATTTTATGCTTTAACCGAGTGGTATAAAGAGATTAATATCAAGATAAACAAAGAAGTGATTTTAGAAACCGATTTCTTTAGAAACTTGTTAATTGTTCATCATAATGAATATAAATTGAGGCCATCTGACATACAAAACTTTATTAAAAATGAGGGATTGGTCGTTTATCATGATGGGTCTTTTATGGCAAGGTACTTAAAAAATTTCGACACTCCCAGGATGTTAATAAAGCCTTTATTTACTCGTTATGAAGAACTTAGAACCAGTAGAGAAGAAGCCAGACCTTTAGCTCCAGCAGTGTATCCTCTTGGGTTATCTGATGATTATCTAGAAAAATTAGCAAACAATAGAATTGTCGATATTATGGAATTAAAACCTGATTATGTTATAACATCAGACTCGCTTTCCTATGCTGCCCTTAAAAAATATTGGGATAAGGACAAAGTGTTAAGTATCCCCGAAGCACTCCTTATGAGTTTTGTAGACATGGAGAAATAAAAAATAATCAATAGTAGACACAACATTGAAAAATGATTGATTTTTTTTAAAAACAGG
>JAAYJC010000102.1 GCA_012523085.1 Clostridiales bacterium | reverse complement strand
CCATTCGTTTTTTGGTTTGCTTTCTCTCCGATTCCTTTTTTGCCCCTTCATTTTGTCTTTTGCCGAAACTCAAGCAGCCGACAGGTTGACATGGCGCATGCAGCGTAGTAAACTGGATTATTGAAATAACAACAGGCTTTTCCGCTTTTTGCGGATGGCTTTTATACGGTTTGTTGGCGGTGATCATTTGAAAACTGTGATTGAGGGCATAGGGTTTGATAATGTTACGATGGATGAAGCGGTAAAGGCATGCCTGTCCATGGTAAAAAAAGGCGGCTATGTCGTAACGGCGAACCCGGAAATAGTCTGGCTCTGCCGCAAAGACAAGCCATTGAAGAAAATAATCAACAATGCTGATCTGGTGGTTGCCGACGGAATCGGGATCATCTACGCGAGCAAAATCCTCGGCAAGCCGCTCAAAGAAAGGATTCCGGGGATAGACCTGGCGGAAACCGTTATGGCAAAGCTGGCCGAATCACACGGAAGCGTTTTTTTATTGGGCGCGAAGCCCGGCGTAGCCGAACTGGCCGCCGAAAACCTTACCGGACGATACCCCGGTTTACGCATTTCCGGAACAGCGGATGGTTATTTTAAGGATACCGCTCCGATCATACAGAAAATACTTGACACCGGGCCGGAACTCCTTGCAGTCGGCCTCGGTGCGCCAAAGCAGGAGATCTGGATGGCCGAAAACCGTGAAAAGCTTAAACCCTGCCTGATGATGGGTCTCGGCGGATCTTTGGACGGTTATGCCGGTATTGCTAAGAGAGCACCGTCGAGATGGCAGAAACTTAACCTTGAGTGGCTGTACAGGCTCATCAAGCAGCCATCCAGAATCAAGCGCATGATAAAACTGCCGGCGTTTATTTTGACGGTGATGATCAGGCGGCTAATGGGCCGGAACGCATGCGAAATTGATTAAAGCGATTGACACCTGTTTGCCCCTCAAAAATCCTGCGGCATTTCTCCGGCGGGAGATGACGCGTCTGAAGTAAATGTCTCGCCGGAGAATAGGAATACGCTAATGGGAAAGCTAATCGTATTTGAGGGAATAGACGGATCGGGAAAATCCACGCAATTTAAGCAGCTTTGCAAGAGCCTGGACGAGGAAGGGCGCGAATATGTCCAGCTTGTTTTCCCCCAGTATTCACAGCCGTCGTCGGCGCTGATCAGAATGTACCTCGGAGGTGAGTTCGGCAGCAATCCCGATGATGTAAACCCCTATGCCGCTTCCTCCTTTTACGCTGTTGACCGCTACGCGTCGTATAAAAAAGTATGGCAAAGCGCCTATGCCTCGGGCACGCCGATTGTGACGGACCGGTATACAACGGCCAATGCTGTCCACCAGGCGGCTAAGCTTGACCCGAAGCAGATGCCGGCTTTTTTCAAATGGCTGTATGAATATGAATTCACTCTGCTCGGCCTGCCCGCGCCCGATCTGGTTATATATTTTGATGTGCCTGTAGCCATCGCCGAAAGCCAGATCAGAAAAAGACAGCTGGAAACAGGCGCCCCGGGTGATATTCACGAGAAGGATTCCCTTTATCTTAAACGCTGCCGGAGTGCCGCTGAGACTGCCGCCGATTTTTTCGGATGGCGCAGAGTGCTATGCGCACCCGATGGCGTAATGAAAAGTGCCGAGAAAATACACCGCGAAGTGAAAACATTGGTTGAAAATATTCTTTGAATGGTTTATGATTTCACTGCACCGGCAACAAAAAGATATATAAATACATTGAAGGGCAGGAACGCGCTCAAGTTCCGATATTCCATATGACCATTTCCATCTCCTGCGCAACTGCAGAAAAAAAGGCTTTGCGCAAAACGATTAAGAAGCATATCTCACAAATGGATGAAAATTATCTGGAGACATCCAACAACCTAATATACAGAAATATTATGACGCTGCCCGAAGTGCGCGCCTGCGACCGTATGCTGATATACTGCAGCATGGGCAGGGAAGTGGACACGCGCAGGCTTATAGATACGATGTTTGAAATGGGCAAAGTCGTGGCTCTGCCTGTCTGTGAGGGTAAGGGCATCATGCATTTTTCCGTACTTAATCCCAACGGACAGAAAATAGAAGGCATGTACGGTATTCTCGAGCCGGCCGCGGATGCCGAAATCATCACGCCAAAGGACGGCGATGTCATTGTGGTGCCGGCTCTTACTTTTGACCGAAAGGGCTATCGGCTTGGAAAAGGCAGCGGCTATTACGACAGATTTTTAATAAAGCGTGACTTTTTCTCCATTGGATTGGCAAGAGACAGGCTTTTATGCGATAGCGTTCCCACAGAGGACCATGACAGGAAAGTGGATTGCCTTGTGACCGAGAAAAACATCCTCAGATTACCCAATGAATTAACCTGATATCAGGCGTTCAGCGAAACCTTTTACCGGCGAAAAGGTTTCGCCGGTAAAAGGTTTCGCATGAGGCGATCTCTGATCGCTAACGGTCAGAGATCGCTTTGACATAATTCCGATGGTTTCAGCTTCCTGGCGATTGGATTACCGGTATCAGATCCCTGTTTGAAAGCTCCGATATCAATAATACTAGCAGGGGTTATTGCTGAAGCCGCCAAAACCGCTACCGCAGCAGCAACACAGAACAATGATGATCAAAATAATCCAGATGCAGCTGCAATCGTTATTTCCAAATAACATAATTATGTCCTTTCTCCGCGCTATGTAAATTGTATGCAAGTTTTAGACGCGGTTAATCATTGATAAGCGGAATCAAGCAAATATCTTTGGTACGAGACTTCCGGCAATGAAAGCCATATGAAAAGCATTGATTTTACTCGGACTTTCATGCGGGAAGTCTCGCATTAACGGATGCTAGCAGGGATTGTTACTGCAGCTTCCGAAACCGCTACCGCAACAGCAGCATAAAACGATAATAATGAGTATGATCCAAATACAGCTGTTATTGTTGTTTCCAAAAAACATAAATTATGTCCTTTCTCCGCGCCTTAAATGATCGGCTTTCTTATTGCGCGGCTATGGTGATAATAAAAGCCGTCGGAAGCTAATGCCTAGCGTCACTGTTCGGCTTATTCTATGCGAAAAATCATGGTGGGGTTACTTCGTTTCCTGTTTTGTTCTGAAACTTTTCGAAAGGAATGCAAAATCATTATGTCTGACAACTGGAAAGATATTTTCGGCAGTGAGCCTTCCGATGATACCGATGAAATAAATGACGGCGTTCACAAAATGACGGATGAGGAACTTGAAGCCTATCTTCAATCGATTGAAACGCCGGAAAGTGTCGAGGATAACAGCAGCGAGGCCGGATTCAGCGACACCATGATTTCAGACTGGCTGCCGCCGGTCGGGGAAATCAACAGTGTAAATGACAGCGGCACAATATCAGACGATACGAATGTGATACCGAACGACGTTAAAAGCATATCGGAAGCGACTAAAAGCAGCCGAAGGATGCAGATGCCGGAGACAGAACCGGGGAAGACAGAAACCCCGGAAGGGGCTTATGAAGGGCGTGATTATCGGCTCGTGAGACGAAGGAGAAACAGAAGGCTTGGGTGCATGGGCGGTTTTATGTATTTTGCCTTTATCATTGGAATAAGCATAATTCTGGCGTCACTCTTGTGGCTGGCTGCAAGCGATGTCCTTGCGTTGAACAAAAAGGAAATCTCGGCCACAATAGAGATCCCGGATGATTTTGAGATGAACGAAGTCATTGACGAACTTAAAGAGAAGGGTATCATTGAATATAAGTTTCTGTTTCGAATCTTTGCGAAAATATCCGAAGCCGAAACAAAAATAGACCCGGGTACCTATCAGCTGAGCACAAAATACGATTACCGTGCGATTGTAGCAAAGCTTCAAGAAGGCGCCGACTCTATGATGATTGTTGAAGTAACGATACCGGAAGGGAAATCATTGAAGCAGACTTTTGAAATATTGGAAGAAAACAGAGTCTGCAAAACAAGCGAGCTTTGGGAAGCAGCGGCAAATTATGACTTCAGCTATGATTTTCTCAGTTCGTCCACCCTCGGTGACGAGATGAGGTTGGAGGGTTTCCTTTTCCCGGACACCTACGAGTTCTATGTCGACTCTTCTCCGCAATATGTCATCGATAAGTTTTTAAGTAATTTTGACAATCGCGTTACGGATGTCATGTACAATCAAGCCGAACTGCGCGGAATGACCATGCACGAGGTGGTGACGGTCGCTTCGCTTATTGAAATGGAAGCGGGGAACAACCAGGAGCGTCCCACCATCGCTTCGGTCATCTACAACAGGCTTGCCAGCGATTATTCATATCTGGAAATAGACGCTACGATCCAGTATGTTCTCGAAGAGCGCAAGGCGTACCTGACTAACCAGGATCTTCTGATAGACAGCCCTTACAACACCTATCTGAACAAGGGCTTGCCGCCCGGTCCCATTGCTAATCCGGGCATTGCGTCAATAAAAGCCGCGCTTGAACCGGAGGAAACGGACTATTTCTATTACGCGCTCAATAAGGAAAATACGCACAACTTCTTTAACAACTATGCGGATTTTGAAGTATTTGTCAAAAGCGATGAGTTCGGCGGATAAGTTTTCTTGCCTTTAAAACGGCATCGCGGCGCTTTAAAAACCAGTAAACACACAACAAGAGACAATGGAGGTTTATTCCGGAATGGAGAAGCTGGGACTAAATACAATCAGAGAAAAATACCTGTCATTTTTTGAAAGCAAGGGTCACCTGCGCATGAAAAGCTTTCCGCTCATCCCGCAAGGTGACAAAGGACTGCTGATCATCAATTCCGGAATGGCGCCCTTGAAGCCGTATTTCTCGGGCGAAGCGGTGCCCCCGAGCAAAAGAGTCACGTCATGTCAAAAATGCATCAGAACGCCCGATATAGAGCTCGTCGGAAAGACGAGCCGACACGGTACGTTTTTCGAAATGCTCGGCAACTTTTCTTTCGGCGATTACTTTAAACGTGAAGCCTGCACCTGGGCCTGGGCGTTTATAACCGAGGTTCTTGAAATACCAGAAGACAGGCTGCATGTTTCCGTTTATCTGGATGACGACGAAGCTTATGACATCTGGACCAAAGAGATCGGCGTGAAACCCGGGCACATCGTCAGGCTTGGAAAGGCCGACAACTTCTGGGAAATCGGCGCAGGCCCCTGCGGCCCGTGCACGGAGATATATTTCGACCGCGGTGCTAAATATAGCTGCGGAAAAGATACCTGCGCTGTCGGCTGCGACTGCGACAGATATGTTGAGTTCTGGAATTTGGTGTTCACCCAGTATTACAACGACGGTAACGGTAACTATACGCCGCTTGCCAACAAGAATATCGACACCGGTATGGGACTCGAGAGGATTTCATGTATCATGCAGGGCGTCGAATCTCTGTTTGATGTTGATACCATTTCGAATATTTTAAAGCAGGTGTCGGAGGTCACCGGCGTCAAATACGGGGAAGACACAATAACGGATACCTCCCTGCGCATCATCACCGATCATATACGATCCGCCACAATGATGATCGGCGACGGCATCATCCCTTCAAACGAGGGAAGGGGTTATGTGCTCCGACGCCTTATCCGGCGGGCGGCACGGCACGGTAAGCTCCTTGGTCTGTCGGGGCCCTTCCTTCATGAGATTTTTCGGACCGTTGTAAAAGAGAGTAAAGACGCATATCCGGAGCTTGAAGAGAAACAAACCTATATCGGTAAGGTCATTCTGGCTGAGGAAGAACGCTTCGGCCTGACGATTGATTCCGGTATGAAGATTCTCTCCGCGCTAATAGAAGAAGCAAAAAACGACGGCAAAGATATTCTTGAAGGAACCGATTGCTTTAAATTGTATGACACCTACGGATTCCCGATTGATCTTACCGTTGAGATCCTGGAAGAGAACGGCATGAAAGCCGACATTAACGGATTTAATAAAAGCATGAATGAGCAAAAAGAAAGGGCAAGAGCCGCCACCGCCGCTTTGGGCGATTTCGGCTGGGAAGCGCTGGATCTCGGATTACCGAAAGAACATGAAACTTTGTTTACGGGTTATGAATCCGTCAGGACTACAGCGCAGATTCTGGCGATCATCGCCGAGGACGAGTTATGCTCTTCTATAAAAGAAGGACAAAGCGGGATCATTGTGCTCGATAAAACGCCGTTTTATGCCGAAATGGGCGGACAAGCGGCGGATCACGGCATAATCTCTTCGGCTTCAGCAAGCTTTGGCGTAAATGATGTACACAAAACAAAAGACGGAAAATTCCTGCACTCAGGAACGGTTATATCGGGTGAGCTCAGAGTTGAAGACAATGTTATTGCCAATATTGATGAAGAGCGCCGCCGCGCTATCATGCGTGCGCACAGCGCAACGCATCTTTTGCACAAAGCGTTAAAAAACGTGCTCGGACCGCATGTCGAACAAGCCGGTTCATTAGTCGTTCCCGATGTCATCAGATTCGATTTTACGCATTATTCCGCTATTTCACCGGATGATCTGGAACGGATATCAACAGAAATCAATGATCAGATTCTGCTTGATCTGAGCATATCGATGAAAGAGATGCGGCTGGAGGAGGCAAAAAAAGAGGGCGCATCGGCGCTGTTCGGCGAAAAATACGCCGATGTCGTCAGGGTTATCAAAATGGGTTCCTACTCCACCGAGCTTTGCGGCGGAACGCATCTTTCCAATACCGCACGTATCGGTTCATTTATTATAACTTCGGAGTTCTCGGTCGCCGCAGGTGTCCGCAGAATCGAAGCCGTTGTAGGCAAAAAGGCGCTTGAACTGTACCATGAAGCAGCCGGCCTGAACAAGGCTATCGCGGAGAGTCTGAAAACATCGACGTCGGAATTGAAAACGAAGGTAGACCAGTACCTTAACGAAACTAAAGAACTAAAGAAAACCGTAGAGAAGCTTAAAGGAAAGCTCATCCGCGGCGAAGTTGAGAATTTTCTGGTCGCCTCGCGCAATGTGAAGGGCTTGAGGGTTGTCACTTCCGTAGTCGGAGAAGCCGATGCCGATTGGCTTCGTTCGGCCGGTGATTTCCTGCGGGACAAATCAGAGCATGTTGTTGCGGTTCTGGCGTCGGTGACCGGAGATAAGATAACCTTTATATCCGTTTGCGGAAAGAGGGCTATCGAAGCGGGTATGAAAGCGGGCGAACTTATCAAGCTTGTAACGGGTATCACCGGAGGCAGCGGAGGCGGAAAGCCGGATGTTGCAATGGGGGGCGGAAAGAACGCCCTGATGCTGGACAACGCATTGGCTGCCGTAGACGATTTTGTCTCGGCTAACATAAAGGAAACGGAGTGATAGACTTGTCCGAATGTCTGTTTTGTAAAATTGCGTCCGGGGAGATCCCATCAGATTGCGTTTATGCGGACGATACGGTATATGCCTTTACCGATTTGAGTCCCCAAGCGCCTGTTCATTTCCTTGTTATCCCAAGGCAGCATATCGCCTCGGCAGCGGACATTGGCGTCAAGGAAGCTGAGATCGTGGCACATATATTTGAGGTAATTGCCAATCTGACAAAAAGACCGGAATGTAAGGACGGCTTCCGGGTCATAACAAACTGCGGACCCGATGCGGGCCAGTCGGTTCCTCATCTGCACTTTCATGTGCTTGCCGGCCGCAAAATGGCATGGCCGCCGGGCTGAATTAAAAGGATCTGTTAAACGAAAACCGAGTCTAAAGCATGTCTCTGACCGGAATCTGCCGAGCCTCACATGAAGCTGGAGTGACTTAGCATGCGGAAACTTGCGCTATTCGCGTTTTCCTTTTCAGCGGCTGTTTTTCTGACACAATATCTGCTCAATACAAAAACAGCTTTGATCATCGGTTTGCTCGCTGCAGCGGCCGGAACCGCTGTTATTGTGATTCGGTGTGCAAAACTAAGACCGGCAAGGCTCATTTTATGGGGCCTTGCCCTCGGCTTTTTGTGGAATTGCATATATAAGACTGTTTTTTATGAGCCGGCCAACGTCTTTCACGGCGTAACCGACAGATATTCCTTTACGATTCTTGACTATCCGCAAAGCACGGATTATGGCTTAAAGCTCACGGCCAGACTTTTACTGCCCGGAAAACCCGACATTAAATCCATCCTCTATTTTTATGACTTCGACGCGTCCGGTTTAAAGCCCGGACAAACCATATCGGTCAAAGCAAAAGCCGTATCGGTATCCGATAGACCTGATTACGATCATTTATCTCAAAAGGGTTGCTTCTTAACATTTACAGCCAAGGAAGCGCCGAAAGTCATAGCTGATAACAGCTTATCGCCTGTGTATTATCCCGTCAGGCTGGCTTATTTATTTAGGCGCACGGTAACAAAGCTGTTTGCTGAGGACGTTTCGCCCTTTCTGAACGCTTTGCTGACGGGAGATAAAACGGAATTAAACAAAGACTCTTATCTGCTGTCTGTCCTATCCGTGACCGGCGCTTCACATACAGTGGCCGTATCCGGCATGCATCTTTCTTTTCTGGTCGGTCTAATTGTCCGACTGTTCGGAAAGCGCAAGAGAACATATGCGCTTTTGTTCCCTATCATCTTGTTTTATATGCTTATGGTCGGGAGCACACCTTCCATCATGCGGGCAGGAATCATGCAGATTCTGCTTCTGTCCGCGCCGCTTCTGATGCGGGAATATGACTCGGTGACGGCGCTCGGTTTTGCCTTGATGGTTCTGCTTGCCGTTAATCCTTTTTCCGCAAAACAGGCAGGCCTCCAGCTGTCCTTTGCCTCTGTTCTGGGCATTCACCTGTTCTCCGGAAGGCTTCAGAATGCCATCATTATGACAATCACAAAAATAAAGCCTGTTGAGCGGTTACTGAAAACAAAGCGGCAATTTGAGTTTTCCTTGTCTTTTTTCTTCAGTAAATCGTTACCGGCTGTTCTTTTTCGGTCGGCACTGCGTTTTGCCATTGCCGGGGTCGCGGTCAGCTTTGCGGCTTTGGTATTTGTGGTCCCGCTTACAGCACTGAGCTTCGAGCAGGTTTCGTTGATCGCGCCGGTTACGAATCTTTTGATACTTTGGGCTGTTTCCTGCGCTTTTTGCATCGGCATTTTTACAGCGATACTCGGCGCCTTGTTTATGCCCTTGGGCTGGATTTTCGTTCCCGTTGTTTCGCTGCTCGTCCGCTACATTCTAAGCATCATGTATTTTCTGGCAAAAACGCCTTTACCGGCATTATACACAAGGAATTTTACCGTCTCCGCCTGGCTGGTTTTCTTCTATTTGCTTATGATCATCGTCGTGCTTTACCCGGGGATCAAAAGGAAACTGCTGATGATCTCAGTGCCGGCAATGCTGATGCTGTCGGTTGTGCTTCTTTTGACGAAAATTGAATCGGACAAAACCAAATTCGCGGTGACAGCTCTTGATGTGGGTCAGGGTCAGTGCATTGTTTTTCGCTCCAATGGGAAATCCGCAATCGTTGACTGCGGCGGAAACAGAATGCTCAATGCAGGAGACAATGCGGTTCGTTATTTGTTCAGTGAAGGAGAAAGCCGGGTTGACCTTTTGATTTTGACACATTATCATGAAGATCATGCAAACGGTGTTTTACAACTGCTCAGACGCATCAAAGTTTTGCGGCTGATCGTGCCGGATCTTAAGGACAAAGGTGAACTGGGATATGAGATTCTCGAGCTGGCAGAGAAATCAGGCACAGAGGTTACTTTTGTCGATAAGAAAACCGTTTCATTGCTTCTGGGCAGCATCCGGTTCGAAATTTTTCCCGCATTGGGAACCGGAGGGAAAAATGAACAGGGTCTCTGCGTGCTGAGCGGAGCAAACGGTTTCGATACGTTGATCACCGGAGACATTGATGAAGAAACGGAATGGATGCTGCTGGAATATACCGGGCTTCAGGATCTGGAATTGCTTTTCGCCGGGCATCACGGTTCAAGGTACTCTACCTGTATAAGACTGCTCGACACATTGAAGCCGGAGATTGTTTTCATCTCTTCCGGCTACAATTCATACGGGCACCCGTCAGCGGAAACGATTTCGCGTTTGAAATATGCGGGCATTAAGGTATACCGCACCGATTTAAACGGCCAGATTACCTTGAAGCTTCATTCGTATTTGAATTAATGCTGTTTTTCATCTCATCTGAAGATTCGTATAAATGGAGGCCATCGTGAAAAGAACGTATCAGAACAAAGAATATGCCGACTTGAAAAAAGCGATTTTAGCTAAGAAGCTAAAAAGCTTATATATTCTGCATGGTGAAGAGGACTATTTGCGCGAGTATTACCTTACGGAAATGAAAAAAACAGTTCTGGGTGAGGGCGCACCTGATTTTAACCTGAAGAAACTAAATGGCAGAACATTTGATCTGTCCGAATTCAATGATGCTGTTAATTCTCTGCCGTCCTTTTCCGAAATGACCTTTGTGGAAGTCCGTGATTACGACATGTATACGGCGGACGAGAAAACGGCACAGCAGCTCATAACCATATTATCCGACATTCCCGAATATTGCTGCATTGCGTTTATTTTTGATTTAATTGAATTTAGACCGGACAGGCGCAAAAGAATTCATTCGGTCATCGAAGCAAAAGCCAAAGTTGTCGAAATACCCGTACAAGAGCATAGCGATCTGACCAACTGGATCAAGCGGCGGTTCAAGCATAACGGAAAAGCCATATCCCGAGAAGATGCGGAATATTTAATGTTTTATTGCAGCGACCTGATGACCGGCCTGATCTCTGAAATTGAAAAAATATCAGCCTATGCGCGCTCTGATACCATATCGCGCGCGGATATCGAAGCGGTCGCCGTACCTGTTCCGGATGCCGCCGCCTTTAATATGGTAAATGCTATCTCACAAAACGATTTCGGAAAGGCGGTAAAAATCCTGTCGCAGCTTTTTCAGATGCGCGAGAGCCCGACCAAACTGCTTGCCATTTTAGGCGCACAAATCAGAAGGCTTTATTTTGCGCGCCTTGCTTATGAACAAAATAAGGATAAAAACGACATTAAGGCTATGCTGGAGCTCCGTTCGGATTATCAGGCAAGGCTGTTGATGGAAGCCGCACCTTCTTTTTCACTTAAATGGTGCGAGGATGCCGTTACGGCTTGTGCGGAAACGGATTTGAAAATGAAAAGTACGTCGATTGGTGAAAACATCTGTCTGACAGATTTGCTGATCTTTCTGGCAGGCCAAAGATCTGTTTAGCGTTGAGGTGGACATGACAAAAAAGGGTGAGCGTCTTAGCGTAAAGGAAGCCATTATCGTCGAGGGACGCTGCGACAGAGACACGCTGAGCCGTTATGTCAATGCTCAAATCATTGAAACCGGTGGGTTTCAGGTGTTCTCTCATCATGAAATCATTGCATTAATCAGAAAACTCGCGGTAAAATGCGGTGTAATCATTCTTACCGACAGCGACGGCGCAGGCTTTTTAATCAGAAATCATCTCAAGAGCATGATTTCTGAGGGAACGGTTAAAAACGCCTATATACCCGATATACCAGGGAAAGAAAAACGAAAGAACCGGGCATCCAAAGAAGGGAAACTGGGTGTAGAGGGTATGAGCGAAGAGACCATCCTCAATGCGCTTAAGATGGCGGGAGCTACTTTCGAAGATAAATCTCCGGTTGATCGTGAAAACAAAAAGAAGCTCACCAAGGCGAGCCTCTACGAATTCGGTTTAAGCGGGCGGATAGAGAGCAATATAAAAAGGAAAAGGCTGCTCAAACTGCTTGAGCTTCCCGAAAAGATGAGCGTCTCGGATATGCTCCAAGTCATAAACCTGCTATATGATTACGATGAATTTAAAAAGCTTCTATTTAACAGTCATATCCTCGACACAGACCGACGCAATGATGCCGATGAGTAAAACAACAAAAGGCATCTTCAGCAATTCCTCCGCGCAGTAGTATGTGTCATATGTAAAAACGCTGAGCCCCCCCGAGGAGACATATAAGGCAAGTGAACCTGCCAGCAGCAGACAGGATAGCATCAAGGAATACCTGATGATCCTGTACGAGATATCGCACATTTTAAGAGCGCGTCTGAAAATGTTCCGGAAAACAGACAAATGATCACCCCTGATTCATTTTACCAGCCGGGTAGATCATCAGCAAGCTGTAATATATTCCTATGCCGGAGCACTCGAACAACCGTTCTTCTGTACAATTATACTTTGTTATAGTATAATGCACCTAAATATTACCGGATAACCCGAAATGTGTCACCGATATAGAAAAGGAATGATAACTGATGAGATGTCCATATTGCAATTATGGCGAGAGCAAGGTAATCGACTCAAGGCCGGCCGAAGAAGGCTCCACAATCAGAAGGCGAAGAGAGTGCCTTTCCTGCCAGAAACGTTTTACAACATATGAGATAATGGAACGTCTTCCGCTTCTCGTTATCAAAAAGGATGGAAGCCGCCAGTCGTTTGACAAAATGAAGGTGCTGAACGGTTTGATGCGCGCCTGTGAAAAAAGACCGGTACCGATGTCAAAGCTCGAAAGCATAGCCTCCGATATTGAGCAGGAGCTGCAAAATTCTCTGGACAGGGAAGTATCCACCCAGATCATCGGCGAACTCGTCATGAAATCCCTAAAACAGATTGACGAAGTCGCTTATGTCCGTTTTGCTTCGGTATACCGGCAGTTCAAGGATATCAACACATTTATGGATGAACTGAATAAACTGCTCAACGACAAAAAAATCGATTAAGGCCGGATAGGCTAAAATATCGTACCGATATTAATGGTTTCCATGTCGTACATACTGTGGATTTGCTCCTTCAGCGCCTTGCCCATACCTTTCACGCCCCCCAAATCATTTCTATATACTTCCGCAAGGAATTGACAGAAAATCAACGTGGTCTGGTTGATTTCCGAATGCCGCATAACAATATGTGTATAATGACTCTTTTTATGCCAGTATTGTTCTGCGTTTTCCGCCGCCTTGATCGCTTCATCCCATTTCTTGTTTTCGGCATGGACCTGGATTTCATCGATCATATGATTGATATGCTTCGTATAATGTCTCACGATGAAAATATTACCTATAGTGCATCCCAATATGACGGCAAGCAGTGCGATTGCTGCGATTTCTTTTTTCAACACCGCACCTCCGTTTTACTTATCGCCCGGTAAAGATTGTTTGGCTTTCATACCTGATTCCTTCGCCGCGAAATATATGTTTTCGGCGTCGTCTAATGTCATATAATAAACGTCCTTCACGTTTATGTTGTTTCTGCCTTTTAGCTCTTTGCTCAGCCATTTTTCATCCTTGCCAAGCCGCCGAAGGTTATCTTTCAGAATCCTGCCGTCACTGATCACGGCAATCGGTATCCCTTTTTCAGGCAGTTTGATATTCATCATGGATACGGTAACAGGCTGCTCGGATTGATACAGTACCGTATTTAATGTCCCGTCGGTTTCAAGAATCGCATACCTGACGGTGCTTATATCCGTAATATCTTTTTTCCTGAGCGATTCGGTCAACTCGTCGAGCGAAAACCTGTTTGCCTTTAATTCCTGCTGAACGATCTTGCCGTTATCAATCAGCAAGCTAGGTTTTCCCCACATCAGCTTTCTGAATTTAATGCTTTTTAAAGAACCATAGGATATAAGCAGTTCACAGCACAGCAACGTGATTACCGGAACCAAACCATTGAGCAGCGGTATGCCGATGTCTTCCAAAGGAAGAGCAGCCATATCCGAAATCAGCACCGCCACCACAAGTTCTGAGAGCTCCAGCTCTCCGAGCTGGCGTTTACCCATCAGTTTGAGTGCCGCGACGATCACAACAAAGATAATGATTGTCCTGACGAATATGATTGCCATTAGTGTTCACCCCGGCTTATTTTTCACCATTTGGGGGCTAATATTAATGGCTTAATTTCCCAGCCGCGTCAGAAGGTGCGGTCTGATGCCGCTTGCGGCGGAATGTGAGGCTTACATGAGATTCATGAAGATGCAGGGAACAGGTAACGACTATATTTACATCAATTGTTTTGAAGAACCTTTTCCCGAAAACCCGGAAGCGCTTGCCTTAAGATTATCCGACAGGCATTTTTCAATCGGTTCGGACGGTTTGATATTTATCTGCCCGTCCGACATAGCCGATATAAAAATGCTGATGTATAATGCCGACGGTTCAAACTCACCGATGTGCGGTAACGGCATCCGCTGCGTCGGCAAATATGCTTATGACATGGGGCTGACGAAAAAAGAAAAGATTACAGTCGAAACACCGGCGGGCTTAAAGCATCTTTCTTTAAATATAGCCGGGGGGGTCGTAAAAACCGTTACCGTCAATATGGGAAGACCGATTTTGCGTCCTGCCGATATACCCGTCCTGTCAAGCGGAGAAGCATTTGTCAATCAGCCCGTTACGGTTGACGGCGCCGTTTGGAAAGGCACCGCTGTTTCTGTCGGCAATCCCCACTTTGTGATCTTTTTACCGGATATATCGGCGCTTGATCTCGAAACTATCGGCCCGAAATTTGAAAATCACCCCACATTTCCGCACAGGATAAATACCGAATTTGCGGCTGTAATCGACAAGACGACCATAAATATGCGCGTGTGGGAAAGAGGTGCGGGTGAAACGCTGTCCTGCGGTACCGGAGCCTGCGCCACACTGGTCGCAGCCGTATTAAACGGACTTACCGATCGCTGTGTTGACTTAAACGTAGCCGGGGGAGCTTTGAAGATCCATTGGGACGAAGACACCGGCAATATCTATATGACAGGCGGCGCCGAGTTTTCGTTTAGCGGCGAAATACCGGTATAATAGGGCTGCAGTAAAATGAAAATTGCCATAGCCCTATTTTTGTTAAAAATGGGCTATGGCATATTGTGGTATATTTAAGGGCTGTTGCATTTTTTATTTGCAACAGCCCCATTTTAGAAAAGATTCTTTTTGAACATCACAAATCCGAGCAAACCCGATATTGCAAATGAAATCGCAAAGATAATAATAAAGGCGTAATGGTTATTCATCAGCGGCAGGTCTACATTCATACCGAAGAAACTGGCAATCATAGTCGGTATCGATAAAACGATTGTTATGGATGCTAAAAACTTCATCACAATGTTCAGGTTGTTTGAAATGATCGAAGCAAATGCGTCCATTGTTCCGGTCAGTATGTTGCTGTATATATTGGCCATTTCTATGGCCTGCTTGTTCTCGATGATAACATCCTCCAAAAGCTCTTCATCTTCCGGATATAGCCTGATCGGCTTTACTCTCAGAAGTCTCTCCAAAATCGCCTCATTGCTTGTCAGAGAGGTGGAAAAATAGACAAGGGATTTCTCTAAGCTCAGCAGCTGGATAAGCTCCTTGTTTTTCATTGAGCGGTGAAGTTCCCGTTCAATCTTGTTGCTTAATTTATCGATGTTCCTGAGGTACTGCAGAAAATAAGCGGAGTTTTTATGCAGGAGCTGGAACAGAAAGCGGGTTTTTTTATACGTAAAAAATGCCTTAACACGGCCATTGATAAAATCGTTCAGGATTGGGTTTTCGCATAAACATACCGAAATAATGTACTTGTCCCCGATAATAATTCCGAGCGGCATCGTGGCGTATAACCCCGTATGCTCATCTTTGCTTTCAACCGGGATATCGATGGAGATCAAGGTGACATCGTCTTCCGTATCGATATGAGCCCGTTCTTCTTCGTCCAAAGCGGATCTTATGAAGTCTATCGGTGTTTTCATCGCATTTGCGACCGTGCTTATTTCATCTTCGGTCGGATTTATCATATAAATCCAGATTCCGTTTCCAAAGCTGTTCGGTTGCAGTTCCTGAAATTTCATTACAGTTTCGTCTGTCTTGTAAATCTTGAGCATCATCCATTACCATCCTTATCTCAAATTTCCCCTGTTTTCGGCGTTTATCCAAGCCGCAGGAAATCAAAGCGACAAAAGCAAGGTTTCGCCATGTGCTTTTGCCGCTTGTCTCCCGAAAAGCGCGAATAAACCCATAGGGATTACTGTGTACAACAATGGTGTTTTAACAAACGGCAGTTGTTGTACACGATGATTTGACAGCATATCTGTCGCCAACTGGGTATGTCGTCCATTAAAACACCTCCGAGATCAGGATTCTGGTTTTACAATAGCCTTTGCATAGATAATTGTCAAGCTAATCGGTGTTCATTCGTCCAGCAAAAGGCGCATGATTTCGTTATACAAGCCTTCGGCATTTTTGTAAAAGTGCTTCTCCATATCCTTTGCCTGCCCCTCATTTCCTGCCAGAACGCTCAAAGAGATCATTTCACCGATACCGTCGGCAAGCGATAAGTGAACAATATATCCGCCTTCTTTTCTCGGAACAGAGTCTGTTTTGATCATTGCGCTTCTATTTAATATGCGCGACAGTCTCATAATGTTACGCTCGGCTTTATGTCTGACAGAATACGGCAGGCTGCTTTCGGTTATCGAACCGTTTTTTATTCCCTTAAGAGATATGGTATAAAGGTCATCCTCTTCATTAACATGTTCGGTTTCCAAAAGCTCGGAGAGGGCTTGAATAAATTCGAAATAAGTGATGCCATCGTCGCACATGACCATATCCGTCAGATCACTTAAACCGACGGGGTGCGGAAGTCTGCTGAGAACAAATAAAATCAGTATCTTGATCTCCAGCTTTTCATGTATAAATCCGAATCTATCCATAACTATCTCCTCATGTGCTATTGCATACCGAAAGAAACCATGCGGCAGGAATTGTTTTCATCTGATTATACAATTTTCCCGATAGATTGACAAGGAATTCGTAACGTCGTAAAATAATCGCATCAGGGCAATAACGTGAAGTATTTTCACACACGGAAGAAATCGATTTGGCCGCCAAATATGACAGCGGCCATTTGCTCCTCAGCGCGAAACAAGTTTGCGCAATCGATTTTTCCCGACTATTTGTGATGCCGCTTCGCGGCAGAACGGATGGTTTTTATGCTGCTGAAAATCCATAAGAAAGACCGCCGCAAAGGCGGAAGCGGAAGACTCATGAAGAAATTGATTCCCATTTTGCTCGTACTTCTCTTGTTTATTACAGCATGCAATAATAGCCGTGTAGAAGCGGTTCCGCCCGCTACGGCTTCTCCGACCATATCAATCAAGCCGTCTTATTCACCAACGCCGTCACCTACACCTTCTTTGTCTCCTTCACCGACACCGACACCGACGCCGTATAACGGCCCGGTCAACCCGTTGACCGGGCTTCCGACTACTGTCGATCTATCCGGCAAAAGGCCCTTGGCCATCATGCTCAATAACATCAAGGAAGCTCTCCCGCAACACGGGACCGCTTCGGCTGATATCATCTATGAAACCCTGGCTGAAGGCGGGATTACCAGGATGCTTGCCATCTATCAAAGTACCGACAATATCGATAGAATAGGCAGTATTCGGAGCGCACGTCCGTATTTTCTTGACCTGGCTCAGGGTCTCGATGCGATATATATACATGCCGGGGGCAGTCCTCAGGCATATGAAGCGATTTCAAGCCGGGGCGTATGCAACATTGACGGTGTTCGGGGCAACTATGAAATATTCTACCGTGATCGGGAAAGAGCCGGCGGCGGTTATGCCTATGAACATACGCTTTTTTCAACCGGTGAATTGCTTGACGAATATTTACCCACCTATAATATCAGAACCGATCATCAGGAAGGGTATGCATACGCCATGCGTTTTTCGGAACAGCCCGATTCTTTATCGGGTTTAGCCGCACAAACCATCAATGTTCATTTTTCCAACTACAAAACCGGTGTTTTCACATATGATGAACTGTCGATGATGTATAAGGTGAGCCAGTACGGCGCCGAATATAAAGACGGAAATACCGGCGATCAAGTCAGCGTTAAAAACGTCCTCGTTTTGCATGCCCCGGTCAGTAGAATACCTAACGATACCGAGGGAAGGCTGTCTATCGATCTTGTGGGCAGCGGCACAGGGCTGTTTGCCTGCGAGGGTAAATACATTCCGGTTATTTGGTCGAAAGACGGCTATTCATCTTCTTTCTTATATACGCTGGAGGACGGCACAGAGTTGAGTTTCGGAAGAGGTACAAGCTACATCTGCATTATTCCCGAAAACGAACAAGTGGATATAAGTTGAGAAAAACCGGATTGTCGAAAAAGCCGAAAAAAAGGTTATTTCACAAAAACCCATGATGTTTGATCAGAATGCTTAAATAAATTGAAAAAAGTATACATCACACAATTAACGCCTCCGCATAGACTGTATTGAATAAAGAGGATACTTCAATACTATTTGGGAGGTACAAATAATGGCTGACAGAGTTACGCCGGGGCCGGCGGCTGCAGGTTCAGCGCAAACCGTAAACAACATTAAGGAATCTGTATGTGTCCATACGAGAAAAGTATACGATTCCTGTAAAGATAAAGACTGCATAGAGGATCTTGTAGTATTTCTGGACGCCTCTTCACAGTGTTACATAGCAAACGCGATCGGCGTAAGAGCCCGCTCCGCAGAGTTGCTGTTTGTAGGGATTGATGTAGAAGAAGTCGCTTTCAACAGAGGTTATTATACCATTGACTGCCGGTATTTCTATAAAGTGAAAGGTGAGGCCTACTCACTTTCCAACAAATGCAATGAAATCTGCGGTCTGGCTGTATTTGACAAAAGAGTGATCTTGTTTGGCAGCGAAGGCAACGCGAAAATCTTCAGCTCAAGCAGCGCACCAAGCTGTGACAGTATGCAAACCTTAATGAAATCAAATATGCCCGTTGCCGTCGTGGAAGCCGTCGACCCGATTATCCTGAGCATGAAACTGGTCGATTCCTGCGACTGCAACCTTGGTGACAGCGAGTGCTTTGACATCCCACCCTTTATCAGTACATCATTTTCCGATAATCTGGTTATTTCAGGAGAACCAAGACGCGTTTACTGCACACTTGGGCAGTTTAGCATTGTTAAGCTCGAAAGAGATTCTCAGCTTCTGATTCCGGTTTATGACTACTGCGTACCCGAAAAAGAATGCGTCGGATCAAATGACACCGATCCCTGCGATCTTTTCAAACGCATTAAATTCCCGGTTGACGAATTTTTCCCGCCTAACACCATTCACTGCGATTGATCTGCGTCACCTATCATTTAAAAACAGGAAGACGACAGCCGGCCCGATTGCTGTCTTCATCAGACTGAAGGCCCTCCGACAGTCTGGAGCACGAAAAGAGGAATGCCCAGGCATTCCTCTTTTCGTGTTAACAGTATTATTATTCAGCCGAAGGAAACTCCAGTTGATCAATGAATACATCCTGAAACTCCGGATCCGCCGCAAGCTCAAGATATTCGATTTTAAGGGCGATAGCATGCGCACGCTTAAATTCCATATGATTCAAAATCGTCAGTTTTGCGCCCTGTCCGGCGGCATTTCCGATCGCCATAACCTTTTTTTCAAGTGCGGGCGGTATTAAGGAAATCCCGCAGGCACTTTTCGGCAACATGAAACTCCCAAAAGCTCCGGCGATCATGATCTGAGAAATGGCGTCGACATCAACATTCAGTTTTTTGGCCAGCATGCCGATACCTGCTGCCATTGCACCCTTTGCGAGCTGGATCTCCCGCACATCTTTTTGGGTAAACACAATGTTCTCTCCGTTTTGAGATATTTTTTCATCAGCCAAAACGATACAGCGGAGCCCATTCACGGTATCTATGTAACCGGTATATTTTTTCCCTTCCTCCGATTGGATTTCATCACCCATCAGCAGCCTGCCGCCCGAATCCACAATGCCAACGCGGACAAGCTCGGAGACCAGATCGACAATCCCCGAACCGCATATACCGAGCGGAGCCACATCCCCGATAACGGAGTATTGTATTTTCCCATCCGAAAACGAAACATGATCGATTGCGCCCTGCGCGCCGCGCATTCCGAATGTAATTACGGCGCCTTCAAAAGCCGGTCCGGCCGCCGTGGAACAGGCGATCAGCCGGTTTTTGTTTCCCAGCACCATTTCTCCGTTAGTCCCGATATCAATCAGCAGCGTCAGATCATCTTTTATATCCATCTCGGCAGCCAAAGAAGCGCCTACGGTATCCGCACCGACAAAGCCTGCGATATTCGGAAGCATCATTAGTTTGGCGGCGGCATTTATTTTGAGGCCGTACTCAAAGGCGCGGACAATAATGGATTCGGTTATTGCGGGCGTATACGGGGCAAAGGCCAAAGATGCGGGGGATATACCCATATATAAATGATGCATACAGGTGTTGCCCACGATTGCCGCAAGATAAACATGCTCGGACCGCTTATCGACCTTTTGCAGACAAGTATCGCACAGCTCCGAAAGCGCCTGCTGTATATCCGCCGTGAGGTCTTCCAGGTTCTCTTCAATCGCATATTTCGTTCTCATGATGACGTCGGCGCCGTATTTGACCTGCGGGTTGAGCGTGCTGGACGAAACAAGCTCCCGCCCATTGCGAAGATCGATCAGATAGGCTGCCACCGTCGTTGTGCCGATATCGTATGCTATGCCGAGAACCGGTTCATCGGGTGATTTAACGTCAATGATTTCATTTTCAAACATAATGACATCTACTGTATAATTGTTGGTTTCAAGCGTATGGTACAGACGGGAAGCAGCATACGAGTTTGCCGGTATTGCCTCTATATCGAGCCCTGTCTTATCCGACACCGCTTGCTTTGTTCTATCCCAGCAGGAACGCAGGTCAGAAGTCGTCGGCTTGGGCACGGTGATCTGTATGGCATATACAGCAGGGCCCAGCTTGGTTTCCCGGGTTGTACCGCCCATTAAAATCCTGTGGCCGACATTTTGTCCGGATATATCGACGGTCATATCCTCTTTAATCATTGTCTGACAGGCGAGAACCGTCTTTTCCTCCGAGCCTTGTATTATCTTGACCTTGCATTTTCCGCAGACGCCGCGTCCTCCGCATGGCGCATCGATCTTAAGGCCGGCTGCGATCAACGCTTCCATTATGGTCTTGCCTTCTTCCACCGTTGCGGTGATGTCCTGCGGCTTAAATGTTACTTTCACCGGATTCATTCCTTTCCTCCCGATTTTGTCTATGCAAAACCAGATTGTTTGCGCTTTATTCCTACGCAAACAGACAACAGCCGACATAGGTCAGCGTTCCCCGTCCGTGGTTGTATGGCACATTGTTCTTTATGCACACATCGCTGACCAGTATTCCAAGTCCCTCCATCGGATAAATCATGGAATCCGGAAACCGGCAGGGCTCATTTGGATATGTGCATTTTTTGCATATTCTGCAGCCGCCGGCACCCAAAGGAAGCATTTTTGTATCATATTTTTTCCTGAATTCTTCTATGAATCGCCTTATGTTTTCATCGTGTTTCTTCGCCGTTTCCATCATGCCTTCCGAGTCGAAATCATCCTCCAATTGACCGGTAGTTTGAACGATGATCCCGCTTTTATATTGGCTGATCAGATCTGAACCCTCCTCCAGCGTGCCGCAAGCAGGAGGGCAAGCCCAGTTTGACCCGTACGCATCGCATTTATTGACCTCACACATTTTTCTGACCTCAGGCATCATTGTTATTGTTTTAATGTCAAGGGGTGCTACCAGTGTGAAGCCCGCGTTTTGCGCTTCCTGTATAATCTGTTCTATGTTCATATAACCCTCCATTCTGCCGCGAAGCGGCAGCACAAATAGTCAGGAAAAATCGATTATGCGAAACTTGTTTCGCATTGTATAGCAAATGGCCGCCGTCATATTTGGCGGCAAAATCGATTTCTTCCGTGCGTGAAAGCATTTTCACGCAAACTCCTGTTCTTTGTGATCCGATTAAAAAAAACGATGCACGTTTTTGCTTAAAAGTATACAACAATCTTTGATATTTGTAAATTGATATGCTATACTTCGTTTAGCATATTTCAAGGCAACGTTACCATTTATCGGGTATGCCTTTCCGGGCAGGTTCGTTTTTACGGACATTGTGCGCAAAAAATCGATTTGGCCGCCAAGTATGGTGGTAAAATGGAGGTCAGTATGTTTAAACGAAGAGTTGAACATTCGGGAAAAAGCACGGTATTTCAGTTCGCGTTTAAGATTTTTTTTCTCCACATCCTCAATGTTCCGATCATGCTGGTTCTCACCGTGCTGATGATTAACCTGGACAGCATAGGTATTCAGGTATCCAATAATACCATATCGGCTACGATTACGCTGGTGTGCTTTCTGTTTTATATTTTGTTTACTTATATAGAATCCTGGCGGACAGGGGAGAGGGACCACAATCTGGTGCTATACAATCGAATCAAATATAACAGGTTCAAAGCTTTGTACGCCGCTCTGATTTCGCAAATTCCCGGCATTTTACTAAGCCTCGTTTTGCTGATTCCTGTTTTCGGCGAGAAAATAACAGCCGATGCGACCAGATATGCCAGATATTTTTACTTGAATTTTAACTATCCGATTATTTTACTCGATGACGGGTATAAAGTGAAATTCGCGTACCTGATTCCGGTTCTCTTTGCGGTTGTTCCCGCAGTTTTGGGCTATTTCTTCGGATACAAAGGAAAAAGAATTCTCGACAAGCTTATGTTTATAAAGCCCGGAGACGAAAAGCGCAAAAATCTGAGATAATATCATAATCTTTCGCAGCAGGGAAGTTTTCCACATATGAAAGGCTGCTCCCTCATAAGTTCTTAGAAAAGGGGGGCGCAGCATGAACAAGCATTTTTTTTATTCCGCCGTACTGTTGGTAATTTTAAGCCTTGCTTTATTTCTTTTTTCCCGGTATTTTCCGGCAAAGACTGTAGACATGACAATGAAAGACCGCTTGACGCTGGTTCTCGATCCCGGACACGGGGGTGCAGACGGCGGGGCGAATGTAAACGATGTCTTTGAAAGCAGATTGAACCTGGATATCGCACGTAAGCTGGATAACATTATGGGCCTGTTTTCGGTCCCGGTGGTCCTGACGCGCAACAGCGAAGACCTCATCTATCCGCCAGGCGCAAGAACAATCAGGGAAAAAAAGATTGCCGATCAAAAGCAAAGAATTGCGTTAATCAACGCTACCGCAAATGCCGTTTTAATCAGCATCCATCAAAACAAATTTTCGGACAGCGCCCCTCAGGGCGCACAGGTGTTTTTTTCCGGAGTGGCCGGAAGCGAGCAGTATGCGCTTTTAACTCAGGACATCTTGAAAACCGTACTTAATCCCAACAACCGCAGAGCTGCCCGTCCGATTGACAGCGACATTCTGCTTATGAGAAAAACGGTCTGCCCGGCTATTTTGGTGGAGTGCGGTTTTATGTCCAATCCCGATGAGCTGCGCCTTCTGCAGACCGATACGTATCAGACAAAGCTCGCTATATGCCTTGCGGCGTCTTTCTTTCAGGCGCAGGAAATTCTGAAGGATTAGCGTGAAAGTACCTTTTAATGCTGTGCTGCCGCTTCGCGGCAGAATGGAGATTTTATGGTTAAAGAGAAAACCGTGTATTATTGTACCGAATGCGGAAATGAAACAATAAAATGGCAAGGGCAATGCCCTTCCTGTAAAGCCTGGAACACCATTGTCGAACAGCCAAGTGCATATGGTAAAACAGCGCAGCGGGGAGGGACTAAGGCCGGTGGCCCGGGGCACGGGAAAAGCGAAACCGTTAAGCTCTCAGATATCGATGTCTCTCAGGAATCGCGCTTTTCAACCGGCATCGGCGAGCTTGACCGTGTTTTGGGCGGAGGCGCCGTAAATGGCTCTTTGGTCCTTGTAGGCGGTTCGCCCGGGATCGGTAAATCCACGCTTCTTCTGCAGCTTTGCGGTCACACTTCGATTTCTTCCAAGGTCATGTATGTAACCGGCGAAGAATCCGGTAAACAGCTGAAGCTTAGGGCTAAGCGTCTTGGGCTGGACGGCGGCGAACTGCTTGTTCTGGCTGAAACCAATCTTGAGGTTATTCTTGACGGCGTTTATTCCGTGTCGCCTGATATTTTGATTGTAGACTCCATACAAACCCTATATAACGACAGTTTGGATTCCTCGCCCGGCAATATTGCTCAGGTCAGAGACTGTACGACGGCATTGATGCGCCTTGCAAAAAACGAAGGCATCACGGTTTTTATTGTCGGCCATATAAACAAGGAAGGATCCATAGCGGGTCCGAAGGTACTGGAACATATGGTCGATTGCGTTTTATATTTCGAAGGTGACCAAAACGCCGGTTATAGAATTCTCAGGGCAACCAAAAACAGATTCGGCTCAACAAATGAAATCGGCGTATTCGAAATGACGGAGGACGGGCTGCGTGATGTCCCAAACCCCTCCGAAATGCTTTTATCGGGTAAGCCGCAGAATACGTCGGGAACCTGCGTCACCTGTCTGATGGAAGGCTCACGGCCGATTTTGGCTGAAATACAAGCGCTGATTGCGCCGACCGGTTTCAATGTACCACGCCGTATGTCAAACGGAATCGATTACAACCGCGCTATGCTGCTGCTTGCCGTACTCGAAAAAAGAGTCGGATTCAAGCTCAGCGCAAGCGACACCTACATCAATGTAATAGGCGGCCTGAATATTGAAGAGACCTCCGCCGATTTAGCTGCGATGCTTGCGATTGCGTCAAGCTATCTGGATAAACCTGTTTCAGACGATTTAGCGGCAATAGGGGAGGCCGGTCTGACCGGCGAGCTGCGCTCTGTTTCCGCTGTTGACCAACGCCTTTCTGAAGTTTCGAGATTGGGATTTAAACAATGCCTTGTTCCGGCTCTTGTCAAAGGGAAGTATAAAATACCGAAAGACTTGAAAATAACAGAAGTTAAAACGATAAGGGATGCGATAAGGTCAGTTTTCGGAACATAGTATAATTTCCGCCTACAAGCAGCCGCAGGACATGCTATCGGAGCTCTCCTTATTTTCCGTCTTTTTCTTTTTTCCGGAATTGATTTGTACATAATGGATACAAGCGTTGTTTTTTACACCGTTTTCATTGCCTGATGCTGCACGCTCAAGACTGCAGCAACCGTCTTTTTGATAAACGCAATCACTGACACATGCGATAAAACTCATAAAAGACTCCATTCCGCCGCATTAATCCGGCTTGCTATGTTTCCTTGTGTAGCTTTTGCATATCGGAGAAAAATATAAAGTGAAGACGATGTATATATTTCATCCAAATTTACCTCAAAATAGCGTGAATACTGTGTTAATTGGAGAAAAGCATTCGTATTTGTCTGAATCACTAGGTAATTTGGGCATTACTGCCATATTAGTGGGCAAAAACTGTGCAGTTTCACCAATGATTGGCGATCATCCGGATATTTCCGTTTTTCACGCCGGCGGCAATCATTTGATCATATCCGAAACCGCCGTCATCGATACAAACAGACTAATTCAGCTCGGATTTCACGTTCAGACGGCCAATAAACCGGCTTCACCGAAATATCCGGACGAGGTTTCGCTAAACGCCTGTCTTGTGGGAAACAGGCTTTTTCATAAAGTGAGCCTTTCAGATAAAAATATAACGGCTCAGGCATATAAAAATAAATGGCGCCTGATTAATGTTAATCAGGGTTATACGAAATGCTCAATTTGTGTTTTAGACCAAAACCATATAATAACGGCGGATATGGGTATTCATAAAGCCGCACAGCAAAGCGGGTTAAACAGCTTGCTGATCAGCTCGGGACAAATCGAGCTGGACGGTTATCACGCAGGATTTATCGGCGGCGCTTGCGGAAAAATAGCCAAAGACAAAATCGCATTTACCGGGACGCTTAAGTATCATAAGGACGAAAATAAAATAAACGACTATATCCGAAGCCTCGGTATAAAATCGATTTATCTTACGGATGAGCCGTGTTTTGACATTGGTTCCATTATTCCGTTGACGTATTGCGTCAATTGATGTAATACGCTAGTAATTGAACAAAATTTTTATTTTGTTCAATTATTTAATGATGTTGATTTTTGCCTATTCGTTCTTACCGGTGCTTCCGAAGCCTCCCCTGTCCAAGTCTTTCAGAACATCTGATTCGATAAAACGAATCCCGGGCATCTTTTGCATAATCCGAAACTGGCAGATTCGGTCGTTAAACAGGATTTCCGTGTCCCTTGTGGCAAAGCAAGGAAATTTCCATATATCATTTGTGCCCGAATAGCTGTTGTCGATGACGCCCATCGAATTGGTCTGAATGATACCCCAGGTTTTAAACGTCGAGCTTCTGGGAACGACATGCGCCTCATAACCGTCAGGCAAGATCATCGACACACCGAGAGAAATTATTCTGCTCTCTCCTTTAAGTAAAACGACATGCTCCGCGGAACGCAGGTCGATCCAATCGCCGATTTGGATGATATTGAGCTTCTTGAGCATATCATGATGGTATTTGATATAAATATCCATATTAACCTCCATTCTGCGCGAAGCGGCAGCGCAAATAGTTGCGTGAAAGTATTTTTCACGCTAGCCTCCGATTACGCCTTACAATTAAAATAAGGACAAATGAATGAATTTATACGATGTAAAAGAGATCAAAGCCTTGCTGAACAAATACGGCTTTCATTTTTCAAAATCACTCGGCCAGAATTTTCTGACCGCCAAATGGGTTACCGAACAAATGATCCGGTGCTCCGGTATCGATGATAATACAGGCGTATTGGAAATCGGACCCGGTATCGGCGCTCTGACCAAAGAGCTGTCTTTAACGGCGTCTAAAGTCGTTGCGGTAGAGCTTGATAAAAAGCTCATTCCCCTGCTCGCCGAAACGCTCGGTGATGTAAAAAACGTGGCTGTTATACAAAATAACATATTAAAAACCGATCTGAGCAATTTGGCAGCGGAACATTTTGACGGACTCAAGCCCGTCATTTGCGCCAACTTGCCGTATAACATCACAACACCGGTGCTCTCTGCGTTGATTGACGCGAAGTGCTTTGAGAAAATAACCGTCATGGTTCAAAAAGAAGTCGCAGAGCGAATCTGCGCCAGGCCCGGAACCGGAGCCTACGGCGCTTTTTCGGTTTATATCCAATATCACACGCAGCCGAAAACGCATTTTACCGTACCGCCCGACTGTTTTATACCCAGACCTTCCGTTACATCGGCTGTCATTTCTCTGACCATGTGTCCCCCGCCCGGCTTTGTTGACAGCGAGGCTGTTTTCTTCAAGGTTGTTCGGGCTGCATTCGCCCAAAGAAGAAAAACGCTGTGTAATGCGCTATTCACTGTTTTCGGACAGACGCTGAATAAAACCTTTTTGGCTAAAATACTCACCGATAACGGTTTTGATGAAAAGCTGCGCGGAGAAAACCTCTCAATACCGGAGTTTGCCACTATTGCGAACGCTGTCAATCAAACGCTGATCGGTATAAATAATGTCCACTGAATAACCGCGTTTATTCAGTGGAACAAACGCGGTTTTGCGAAACGCATTTGCAAAAAGAGCAAAATTTGCTCTTTTTGACGGCAAAACGGGCCTGTTTTACCGCTTCAGTTGCATTGATTGTCTGCCTGAATGGATTTGCGGATACACGCCGTAAATCCATGGCATTAAATAAACAAGGCTGACAGGCTTGTGAAAAAACCTGCCGAGTATCGGCAGGTTTACTTTACGATTCATCGTTTGCCGGGATTCGATCGGGTTTGCCGTAATCCTTTCCGAACGTATCAACTCTGATTGATACAACATAAATTTCATCTCTGGGCTCTTTGTTCTGGTCTACATCCATTTTGGATATTTTGTCGACGAAATCCATTCCTCTGATGACCTTCCCGAAAACCGCATAATCCCCGTCCAGATTTGGTTTATTGGTCAGCATAATGAAAAACTGCGTGCTTGCCGAGTTGTAGTAATCCTTTTCTTCTCCGGCCGTACCTACAACCCTCGCCATGGCTACGGCTCCCCTTTCAAGAGGAAGGTCGTTTTTTCCGTATTTGTTGTTCGGGAATTCCCCTTTTATGGTAAATCCGGCGTTGCTCGAGTCCGGGCTGTCTGCCGACTTGCCCATTTGTATGATAAAGTATTCTTCGATCCTGTGTACCGGCGTCCCGTCATAAAAGCCGGAATTTGCAAGATCGATGAAGTTTTTTACCGTATTCGGCGCTTTGTTGTAGTAAAGCCTGATCTGAATCTCATTGCCGTTGCTGAACAATAACGTGGCGACAGGCTTGCGCTCCCCCAGTGTCATACATGCCGGCAGCATGGCAAAAACAACAGATAAAAAAAGCAGTATGGAAATCAGTCTTAATTTAGCGATCGATTTCAAGGGTAGAGACCTCCAAAACGCGAATTTACACAGTATGTTGATCAATGATTAACATACTGTAATATACCATAATCCATCAATAAATGCAACGAAAGAAAGTGTGAATTTTCCTTATCAAATATGTAAATCGAAAAAACAGGAATATAGTTGCGTTTTTATAAGATTATGTCTATAATTAGTTCAGTGTGAAAAAATAAGTTCAAAAACGGATTAAGAGGAATTATTATGGAATGTACAAAAAATAAACATGTGTTGGACTGGATTGACCAGATGGCAGCCTTGACGAAACCGGACAGCGTTGTCTTCATAGACGGTTCGGAAGCGCAGCTGGAAGAACTCAGGGCGACAGGTATGCAAACCGGTGAGATGATTAAGCTAAATGAGGAAAAACTTCCCGGCTGTTATCTGCACCGCTCAGATGTGACTGATGTGGCGCGCGTGGAAGACAGGACATTTATCTGCTGCAAAAACGAAAAGGACGCGGGTCCCACCAACAATTGGATGGCACCGGACCTGATGTATAAGAAGCTTAACGGCTTGTATGACGGCGCCATGAAGGGACGCACGATGTATGTAATCCCCTATTCAATGGGCGTTGTCGGCTCACCGTTTGCCAAATACGGCATAGAGCTTACCGATTCGATTTATGTTGTCTTGAGCATGGCCATTATGACAAGAGTGGGTAATACCGTATTTGACGCGCTTGGCGACAGTCCGGATTTTATAAAAGGTCTGCACGCAAAGGCCACTCTGGATCCCGAATACAGGTATATCGTTCATTTTCCCGAGGACAATACGATCATGTCGATCAATTCCGGTTACGGCGGAAATGTTTTGCTCGGTAAAAAGTGTTTTGCCCTTCGCATCGCTTCGTTCCTCGGCCGAAAAGAAATGTGGATGGCTGAGCATATGCTGATTCTCGGCATTGAGAACCCGAAAGGTGAAACCAAATACATCTGCGCCGCTTTCCCTTCCGCCTGCGGAAAAACAAATCTGGCAATGCTTGTACCGCCCGAATGCTACCGGGAAAAAGGTTTTAAGGTATGGTGCGTCGGTGATGATATCGCTTGGCTCAGAGTCGGTCCGGACGGCAGATTGTGGGCAGTCAATCCAGAAGCCGGCTTTTTCGGCGTCGCACCCGGCACAAATAAAAAATCCAATCCGAACGCACTGGCTTCTACTCAAAAGAACACTATTTTTACAAATGTTGTATTGAATCTTGACGACAACACGGTTTGGTGGGAGGACCTGGATAAGAATCCGCCGAAAAACGCGTTGAACTGGAAGGGTGAGAAATGGGATCCTTCATCCGGTGAAAAAGGCGCGCATCCGAATTCGCGCTTTACGGCTCCGGCCAAGAACTGCCCCTGCATTTCGCCCGAATTCGAATCTCCTTCCGGTGTACCGATTTCCGCAATTGTCTTCGGCGGCAGGCGCGCAAAAACCGCACCGCTTGTCTATCAGTCGAAAAATTGGCGTCACGGTGTCTTCGTGGGATCGATCATGGGTTCCGAGACTACAGCTGCCGCAACAGGTAAAGTCGGTGTAGTCAGGCGTGATCCTATGGCTATGCTCCCCTTCTGCGGCTACAACATGGGCGACTACTGGCAGCATTGGCTCGACATGGAAGAACGAATTGCGAATAAACCGAAGATTTTCAATGTCAACTGGTTTAGAACAGACGAGAACGGCAAATTCATCTGGCCGGGCTTTGGCGAGAATATGCGGGTACTCGAATGGATTCTTGCCCGTTGTGAAGACGGTATCGGCGCTAAGGAAAGCGCTCTGGGCTATCTTCCGAACATTGAGGATATCTACCTTGAGGGTACCGATGTAACATCCGAACAGCTGAGCGAGCTGCTGAACATAGACACAGCGTTGTGGCTCGAGGAAGTTTCCGGTATCAGAGAATTTTATGATAAGATCGGCGACACTTTGCCTGCGGAACTCGCCGAAGAGTTAAAGGAACTGGAAGAAAGCTTGAAAAAATAACATACTGCGGCGGGGCTTTTGCGAAGAGCATATGATGCATTTCACAAAAGCTCCGTAAACAGTTAACCTCGTTTGATCGAGGTTAATCATAAAAGGCGGGTAAAAAGCCTTGACAAATTAAAAATATTATTTATAATAAACAACGTCCGTTGCGGGATTGTGTAACGGTAGCACGGCAGACTCTGACTCTGTTTGTCTGGGTTCGAATCCTAGTCCCGCAGCCAAAAGGAACTTTGTCATGCGCCATGACCGAGTTCCTTTTTTAACGGCTTTTTCAGTGAGCCGACCGTAGGAGGGGATAAAAATATGCGCCTTTTTTTCGCCGTAAATTTCTCCGATCCGGTTAAACAAAAGCTGCTTGACATGCAAAATACGCTCAGAATAAATTCTTTGAGCGGTAAATTCACCTTATATGACAACCTGCATCTGACGCTGGTTTTTCTGGGCGAGGTGACATTCGAGCGCTATGAGATGCTTTGCGAGATATTAAGCCGGCTGGACGGCTTCGTCTTCCCTTTGACCATTATGGGCGCGGGCAGATTCCGGCGCGATGGCGGTGATATCTGGTGGGCCGGTATCGAAGAAAACAGGCGGCTTAGTGATTTGCATCATATGCTCTCAAGCAAGGTTCGTGCGGCGGGCTTTCCCGTTGAAAACCGCAGATTCAGCCCGCATATTACTCTGGGAAGGGAGGTCAGACTCCGTTCTGATTTTGACGCGGAGCGCTTTTCCCGGACTATTGACGGCGTAAATACGGAGGTTAACAAAATCAGCCTGATGAAATCTGAACGGCTATCCGGCAGACTGACCTATACGGAGGTTTCTGCTAAAACGCTTTTTGAACGACAGCGCTGATGCACCGGCATGAGGTTCCGGCGTATCCGGCTGTATGATTAGTTTCTATATCCATTACTGGTATAATGGAAAAACTTATGATAGAATTGCTTAAAACAATGCTGATTGGGAGGTTCGGATATGCCAACAATTTCTGACATTAATACCTATGGAGAAGTGCTGGAAAAGCTCTTACTTCTGCGCTACGCGCCGATTGCAATGAAACTGATAAAATCTGAAGACGAGATACCGGAAAGTGCAATAAGGCCGAAGAAGGATCTTGGAGAGCATCTGGCGCTCTGTCAGGCGTTTGCCATGGTACGACGGCAACGAAAGAGCATAGCGATGCTCAAGGAGGATCATTGGTGCGTATGGCCGCTTATCAGCTACGGCCTTGTGGAATTTCAAAAAGGGACAGATTATTATGACCGTACGGTAACGGCCTTTCTCGTGGAGGACCCGCAGAAATCCAGGGAATTTTTCGAGAAACACTATCCAATACTTGAAAAAGACAAATGCATAGGCTTTGTTCTCGCTCCGTTGAATACGGCTGATTTCTTGCCTGATCTTGTTTTGATCTACTGTCGGCCGGCCCAGCTTCGAAGCCTTTTGATGTCCGTAAAATACAAAACGGGTGACATCCTTGAAAACAAATTTGATGCTGTGGATTCCTGCGTGCACTCCACGGTTCCGGTAATCCAAAACGAAAATTACAAGATTACGGTTCCGGACCCCGGTGAATATGAGCGCGGTCTGACCGATGAGGATGAAATGATCTTCTCCGTCCCCGCTAATAAACTCGCTGAGCTTGTCGAAGGTCTTGAGGTTGTTTCTCGCTACGGCATGGGGTATAAGGGTCTTTATATGGAAATAAAGGGCGATTTCCCGCGGCCGCAATTTTATGACGACCTGTTCAAGCTCTGGTCGCTGGACCAGGGTGAAATCTGGAAGCACTGATCAAAAAGAAGGGGCTTAAATAGATACCTATAGGTATCTATTTAAGCCCTTTTACCCGCATTGCATATTTAAAGCTTTAGTGTCGCAAAATAGTCCTCAACCGTTTCCGCACGCCTGATCATTTTAACGTCGCCGTTTTCTTTGAGCAGAAGCTCTTTTGACCTGAGCTTTCCGTTATAATTATACCCCATCGAATAACCATGCGCGCCGGTGTCGTGTATCAAAATGAGATCGCCTTTATCGATCTTCGGCAGCATACGATCGACGGCGAATTTGTCGTTATTTTCGCAAAGCGAGCCGGTAATATCGTATTTACAGTCATTAGGCCTGTTTTCCTTGCCCATAACTGTTATATGGTGGTAGGCGCCGTACATGGCCGGTCTCATCAGGTCGGCTGCACAGGAATCAAGACCGATGTAGTCCTTGTATATATGCTTTTCATGAATTGCGGTTGATACAAGACATCCGTACGGTCCCAGCATGAATCGTCCCAGCTCTGTGAATATCGCAGCATCCGATAGCCCGGCCGGTACCATAATCTCGTTAAAGGCCTTTTCCACTTCCCTTCCGATTTTGGCGATGTCTGCTTTTGTTTCTTCCGGTCTGTATGGGATACCGATGCCGCCGGACAGATTGATAAATGTGATGTCGGCTCCCGTCTCCTTCTTCAGCTCCGCAGCCGTCGTGAAAAGCGTCCTTGCCAGCAGCGGATAATACTCATTTGACAGGACATTGCTGGCCAGAAAAGCGTGAATGCCGAACGCCTTTACGCCAAGCTCCGCCAGCCGCAAAAAGCCCTCGGTCAGCTGCTGTCTCGTAAAGCCGTATTTTGCTTCTCCCGGGTTGTCCATGATTGAATTTGATATCGAAAAAACGCCTCCGGGGTTAAACCGGCAGCATATTTTCTCCGGTATCCCGGCAGCTTTTTCAAGGTATTCGATATGCGTAATATCATCCAGATTGATGATCGCACCGAGCTTACGCGCTTTCATATATTCATAGGCCGGTGTGGCGTTGGACGAAAACATAATGTCCTCTCCCCTGCACCCGATCATATCGGATAATAAAAGCTCGGTATAAGACGAGCAATCCATCCCACAGCCTTCTTCCTTTAATATCGAAAGGATTGACGGATTCGGTGTCGCTTTTACCGCGAAGTATTCTTTAAAGCCTTTGTTCCAAGAAAACGCGTCCCTAAGCGCTCTTGCGTTTTCACGGATGCCCTTTTCGTCATACAGATGGAACGGTGTCTCATATCTTTTAACGATTTCCTTTAGCTGCTCGTGTGTTACAAACGGTTTTTTCATCTTCATCCCCCTGGCTGGCTTACTCTTGATCATGTACAGTATAATAAATGATTTTTCTCCGTTTGTCGATATGACAACCGAAATAAGCGTATAATATTCGCCGATAATCCGTCCGGAATAATCAAAAATATCTGGACCTTGACGAAAGAATGTGCTATATTATCTCAGTGTCGGTATAAATGCGGATGTGATGGAATTGGCAGACATGCAGGATTTAGGTTCCTGTGCCGCAAGGCGTGTGGGTTCAAGTCCCGTCATCCGCACCACGTCGGAGCAAACTGCGCTCGCTTCGTTGCTCCTCCTTTTCAGCCGCGACCCACTGCGTTGGGCTCGCGGCTGATTACGTTTCACTTTTCATTCTTTACAAACCATGGGAGAGCTCTCGCGATTTACTCTGCATGCTATTGTATATAGTGTCGGTAGTGGTATAATATGTTAGCAAAAGTAAAAACCTCTATTTCACCGGTTATTGAGCCATTGTACTGGAAATTATAGCATATCTACAAGACAGTTGTAGCGTTTGACGGGATTAAGTAAAGCAATCATCCTAAAACCATAAACCGGAAGAACCGTCCCCGCGGTTTACGCGGTTTTATCTTACAGCCTCCAGAATCGGTTCAATATATGACTTATTGGTCCAATCACACTTTTGATTTCCGGCTTCCATAAGCGCTTTTTCCCATATTTCATAATCTT
>JAAYJC010000243.1 GCA_012523085.1 Clostridiales bacterium | reverse complement strand
TCGCCTTTCCCATCAGGGATTTTGGCGGTTCACGCAGCGATGCGAGCCATGAGTAAAATTCGTCCATCAGCGGCTTGGAAAGACGTTCGCGCTCCCTTAACCGGTCCTCAGGGGACAGCAAGGCAAGCTGTTTCTCAAATAGAAACAGCTTATCACAATATGCAATTCCTTTAGCGGCGTCGGATGAATCCCTCTTGTCTTTCGAAATCGTTTGCAGCAGCTCATCGAATTTTCGTCGAGCGTGAGCCCAGCAACCCACTACTGTGATATTGTCGGGTAACCGGTGATATCCATTGTATCCGTCCGCATGAAGATATCCTTTGAAATCCCTTAGAAATTTTTCGGGGTTCTCGGACTTTCGGTTCGGTTGGTAGTCATACAGAACAATTTGTTGGTTTGCCTCGCCGCTTGTTCGGTAGAGCCACATGTAGCTCTTGCTCTTGGCGGGCTTGCCGTCTTCATGCAGCACTTGCAATGTGGTTTCATCTGCGTGCAGAACCTCATGCTCGCATAATCGACGCTTCATCTCTTCATATATCGGCAACAGCCAATTCTCGCAGGCTTTGATAAGCCAGTTGGACATTGTCTGACGGGAAAGCAGAATGCCGGAAAGCTTCCATTCCTGCTCCTGCCGATACAGCGGGCTTCCCATCACAAATTTCTGAGTGGCTATATGGGAGACCGCTTCGGGTGATGCAAATCCGCCCTTTATGACGGGCTCCGGCATCTCCGCTTTGACTATCGGTACATGGTCGGAGGCTTCCTCGCAGCGGCGGCAGGCATAGACATACCTCACATGGCGGACAATCGCAGCTTTTGCCGGGATGATTTTAAGCTCCTCGCGAACGTCTTCGCCCATTTTGTGCAGTGAGCTCCCGCAATCGGGACAGATGCGATTTCCTTCAGTCAATACATGCTCAATGACTTCTACAGGCAAATCCTCCGGTAGCTTATCGGTTGTCAGGCGGGTTTTCTTGCGGTAATGTGCCTTGACCTCCGTGATTTCCGGCTCCGGTGCTGTCAATGCGGCGGTCTGCTCCGCTTCGTTGAACAGGTTAAGCTGATTGAAGTCGGTTTGTTCGCTGGACGCACCAAATTGCTTATGCTTTGAAAGGCGGAATTGTTCCATAAGCCACCGGATCTGTTGACGCAGCCGCTCGTTTTCCGCCGTTAATTCTTTGTTGGTTTTGATTAAATTTTCTATCGAAATCTCTTGTGTTTTCATAAGTAAATTATACCGGAAAACCCGCATGATTACAAGAAAATTCGGTGTTTTCCGGCTAATATTTTTATGAAATTATCCGCTCAAAAACGTCTTTCCGCCTGAGCTTTTTTTCAAGTCTCGCGCCGTCAATCAGGCAGCTCAATTCGTCCCCGTTCAATATCATTGTCGGTGCATCACCCTCTGTCGGCCATCGGAAATGCCCACGCTCCAGCCGTTTGAAATACAGCCAGAAACCGTCGCCGTCCCATTCAAGAATTTTAAGACGATTGCGGCTTCGATTGCAGAACACGAACATCGCTTCGGCGTACGGATCCAGAGAAAAGCTATGCTGCACGAGCGTCATCAGCCCGTTGATGGATTTTCTCATGTCTGTGTGCCCGCAGCAAAGATATACGGGTTTCCCGCTAAACCTCATCATAGTGATCTGAGCACCCGGCAGACCTTTGCCAACAGATCCAGGTCGGTCTCGGCGGTTGTGGTTATACGACATCCGCTTACTTCGATCGTTACTGATGCTCCCCTACAATCAGACTCCACGGATTCAAGCTGTTTCCATCCATTTGGTATGAGGCATTTCTTTACTCTCGTTGCCGTTTCATGCATCTCCGAGCATGCAGCCTCCCGCAGCTTTCGCTGCCAGTAAAAATATGCATTCCTGCTGATCCCAGATGACGCGCAGAACTCCTTTATGCTTTGCCCGCTCTGTGCCCGAGTCTGTATTGTTCGCGCCCATTGCGTAAGCCGATACTCCGCGGCCACTTCCCGTGTATCCATACAATCACTCCATTCGCGGTTGATTTAGTTGTATTACTTTTTCAACCTGTTTTATTGTGATTGTACTACCTTTGGCTTTAACCTACCATGTGACCAGTTACTTGACGCTTAC
>JAAYJC010000101.1 GCA_012523085.1 Clostridiales bacterium | reverse complement strand
CGACCTCTTCTTCATGCAAAACGTGGTTGGGCGCGTCCATATGCGTGCCGGCATGCAGCGTTCCGGTGTAGGTCATGGTTCTCTTGTGGAAGCGGCCGAGATACTGGCCGCGCGGGAACTGAAGGTCCTGGCGGGCGCCGGGGAAGGGCCAGAGGGGGGTATCTACGCCCCAGGGGTTGCTGAGATCGTAGATCTTCGTCATCTTGGTTCTGTCCAGATATAGCTTGCTTTTATCGAGTGGCATATAGGCCATGGTCCATTACCTCCTATAGATATTATACCTCTATTATAAACCTTGGGACAATACCAAAGTCAAGGGCATACCGATGAATGTGTTGAAGAAAAGTTCAAAAATTTGTATAATATGATGAAAGTAAACGGGGGGAAGGATTTATGCTGTACAAAATAGGCGATGTGTCGAGAATACTGGATATTTCCACGGACCTTCTGAGATATTACGAAAAGAAGGGCGTGGTAACACCGACCAAGGACAAAAACAATGATTACCGGTATTACGACTCCTGGGACATAAACTTTCTGATCGACTGCATCTGGTACAAGAACTTCGGGTTCGGAATTGAGCAGATTGCCCACATGGTCTCCCAATGCCCGTATGACGGGCTGCTTGATATGCTGGACGAAAAAAGAGAGGAAATAGAGGAAACCATCCGGCATCAAAAGCTCTTACTGCAGCAGATCAATCAGCATGTGGACGGCATATCAAAGGTACGGGAGTACATAGGAAAATGCGATCTGAGTATGAGCCCGGATATCGTGAGCTACCTCAACCGCTATAACTTTTTGTACGACAACAGTCCGGAGGTCCAGAAGCTGAGCCGGCAGTGGATGAAGTACATGCCGTTCGCCAAGCGCTACTTTGAGATCAGCAAAGAGGGGATTCTGGGTAACGGAGAGGACTACGCCTGGGGATTTTCCCTGGACATGCCGTATGCGGAGGAATTTGACGCCCCAATATGCCCGCCCGTTACGCATTATCCGCCGCAAAAGTGCATTCATTCGGCCTTCAAGAGCACCGGAAAAAACGCGTTTACACCCCGACATCTGGACTATGTGATGGATTACGCGGAAGAAAAGGGGTTAAAGCTCAGCGGCGGGGCCAGAGGCAACCTCGTTTGCAGCGTATTCGAGGATAACGGCGTCACGGGCTATTTCGAGGTCTGGCTCCCGGTTGAGGAACAGTAACACAAAAAGATAAAATCCACAATATCTTTTCCATTCATCATTTTTTGATACAAAAACGAGAAAGCCGCAGGTATGCCAAATAATGCAAACCTGCGGTCAGATCATGACTTTTCTGCTTGCCGCTGCATTATATGGCTATGCTTTTACACGGACAAAAAACCCGGCTTCCTTGGGTGTGCGGATAACACTGTCCTTTTGCCTGATTCATGCAAAATAATCATTGAGACTATGTATGACGGGGGACGGATCTGCGTCCTATTTCCCGCCTCTCTCGACAATTCCCTTGCTTATCCCCGTTAATCTGCTGATCTGCCTGATTGAAAGACCCTCGTTTTTCAGTTTACTGATTATGTTGTTTCTCATTTTGTTTTCCAGTACATGAAATGCCGATAGATTTTCACCTTTTGTTACTTTTCTTATAATTTCCGTCGCCTGCTCGTCTGTCAGACGAATCGGGCCTTCTGTGATATCCAAATAAGTATCTTCGCTTGACTCGCTGTGGAATTTTACCAGCTGTTCTTTGTTCATTTTACCCGGCAGAAAATCAGCATCAACCAGATGATTGTCTTTCGTGTTTCTATAACTGGGATAGCTGCTATAGGGATAATCCGCTATCTTGTTCACCAATTTCGCTTTCACCGGATTTTGGTGGATATATCGAAGCACACGCAAAAAGCATTCGTCGTCTTCAATCGGTTCACTTTTAAACCTGTCTTGAAACAAGTGTCCCGCCCTGTGATATTTTGCATTATACCAGTAGACATAACGCCCGCAAATTCGTTTAAATATTTGACCTAACGGTTCTTTGTTCACTTTTATCATCAGATGGAGATGATTTCCCATAAGGCAATAGGCATATAGCCGATATTCGCTTATTTTCTTACATTCCGCCAATACTTTTATGAATTTTTCGTTATCTTCTCTATCTTTAAATATCTGCTGCTGATTGATGCCGATGAGCAATATGTGATATATTCCCGTTGAACTAAGTTTCCTGGCATGTCTCGGCACCACTCTTCACCTCTGGGCTATTCTACCACGCCATTCGGTCTGTGTCAAGACAGAGAACCGTCCCCTGGCTTATGTGCCGGCGGTCAGATTTCGATGTTTTGAATTGAATCCTGGGGACAACTTTTTGCCTCATAGCTTAAATTTCCTTGATATTTCAATGCTTTTATATGTTTATCTGTCAAACTCGGGCGAGAGAATCCCCTGTTTCGTTTATAGGGGGTTCTTCAGTTTAATGCTACCCTATGTCAAGGACAGTTCGGGTTTTTATTATTCCAACCAAAGATGTTTAAATGCGATATTAAACGCCAAAAAGCCCGGGAGATCCGGGCTTTTTTGACCATTAAAATGTTGAATAGTATAAATATATTTAAAAGATTGTCTTGCCTCGTTCGATTTACAAGATTTCGATGATATCAGCGGTACCCATGCCGCCGGCAATGCAAAGGGAGGCTATGCCGTATTTCAGGTTGCGTCTGCGCATTTCGTGTACCAGCGTAACGAGGATGCGGCAGCCTGAGGAGCCGACAGGGTGGCCGAGCGCGATGGCGCCGCCGTTGACGTTGATGTCGTCCATCCTGTTTTCAAGACCCAGCTGACGGATGCAGCCGAGGGACTGTGCGGCAAAGGCTTCATTGAGTTCAAACAGCTCAATATCGTCCATTTTCATATTGGCCTTTTTTAGAACCTTGCGGATGGCCGGAACCGGACCGATGCCCATGATCTTCGGGTCCACGCCGCAGGTGGCGTGCGCAACGAAGCGGGCGAGGGGCTTTAAGCCGAGTTCCTTAGCCTTATCGGCCGACATGATCAAAACGGCGGATGCGCCGTCATTTCTTCCGGAGGCATTGCCGGCCGTGACCGTGCCGTCCTTTTTGAATGCGGGTTTGAGCTTCGCCAGTTTTTCCGGGGATGTCTGGCGCGGATATTCGTCTACCTCGAATACGATCGGATCGCCTTTTCTCTGGGGGACGATGACGGGTACGATCTCGTCTTTAAACTTGCCCTCGGCAATGGCTTTGGCGGCCCTTACCTGGCTTTCGTAGGCAAAAGCGTCCTGGTCCTCGCGGCTGATGTTCATCTGCTCGGCTACGTTATCGGCTGTCAGGCCCATATTAAAGGTGCCGTAGATTTCCTGAGGCTGGCTCTGGAACTGGCCCTCTGTCAGCGAGTCGACTAAATCCGTGTTGCCGGTTCCGAGTCCGTAGCGCGCGCCGCGAATATAAAAGATCGCAGTCGACATGCTTTCGGTACCGCCGGCGATGACGACGTCGTGTTCACCCGTCTGGATGGACATCACGCCGTTGTTAACCGCGCAAAGACCGGATGCGCACTGGCGCATAACGGTGTATGCCGGTGTTTCTTCGGGAATATGGCAGCGCAGCGCAGCGATGCGTGCGATATTCGGATTATCGGAGGTCTGACGGCAGTGGCCCATCACAACCTCGCCTATTTCTTTTGGGTCGATTCCGCTTCTATCCAGAATGCCCTGGATGACAGTACGGGCCAGTTCCTCCGCGGGAACGCTTTTGAGCGTGCCGCCGATGGTTCCGACTGCCGTACGGCAGGCTTCAACAATGACTACATCTCGCATAATGAAACTCCATTAGCCGCGGCCGGACATGCCTTTTTTACAGGTTTTCAGCCGGGCTGTCGCTTTTACGGCAAGCGGCACGCCGAATTTTCTTTAAACTCTTAACTTATCTGCAGAGCGCTATTACTATAAACCCTGGAACAAACCCAATGTCAAGCGTTTGGGATACAGCATATAATCGAGCCAAAGGCATATACCCGGTGTTTGAACCGGGTATATGCCCTGCATGAATCCGGCTTAACGGATGCATGTCCCTTATGTTATCATCTCGTCTTATGCCTTCGTCAGATAGGCCATGCCGACATAGTGGTCTGTGTCCGTACAGGCTTTATAGCTAATCGGTTCATATCCGTCAAAAGTGATCTCGATATCCATGTTTTTGTTCTTCGGCAGCCATTCGATTTCCCAGTCACCGAAATCGTTCGTTTCCGTCGTCCAGGATTCCTTTGTCTCCGGGCAGGTGACCTTGACGTTTGCCCCGATGCAGACCTCTTCGTCCGCCATCGGATAGTAGACGGTACCGGCTAGAAACACAGTCGGTATATTCAGATGGACGACATTTGTTTCTTTGCCTTCCAAGGCCTCCAGCTGGGTTATCCGATTTGATGCGATGACCTTGTTTATCTCGCTGTCCGGATCGTCCAGATCACCGAAGATCAGCGCGTGGTTCGGACAGGCTTCGACGCAGCGGGGTTTCTTGAGCTTCGGGTCACCCAGATAGGAAAGATAGTCCGGGTCATCCAGCAGCTCCGCGCACATTGTACATTTCTGCGGGATTTCAAGCTCTTCGTTCCAGAATATGGCGCCGATCGGGCAGGCCTCTTGGATTTCCTTTTGTCCTTTTGACTTTTCGGGGTCAATGATGACAATTCCGTCCGGCCTTTTGTAAACCGCGCCGTTTTTTGCCGCTTTCATGCAGGCGGGATCCTGACAATGTGAGCAGAGAACCGGGACCGTTGCGGTCTTGATTCGGCGGGAATTGTCGCCGCGTTCCCATTCGCGGACGTCAATCCAGTGCTGGCCCATCATGGGTTGTGCGGCTGAAAGTGCGGAAGCATATCCGCAGTGCTCGTCCTTACAGGCCGTAAAGCAGCTGTAGCAGGCCATGCACAGGCGCGAGTCAACAGCAATGCCTAATCTCATTTCGCTGCAGCTCCCTTCATAAGATATTGTTTTTTAGCTTTTTCCTGTATCTTCTCAAAGCCGTGGCCTTCGATGATTTCTTTGCAGGTCGCGGCATCCGGGTCGGCAGCCTTTGCAACCGCATCCAGCTTGTATTCAAAGCACTGGCTGTCCGGAATCTCGCCTTCGTATTTACGAACATCCAGCAAAGTAGAGTTCGGCGCCATTCCGGGCACCATATCGCCGATCAGGCGGCCCGGTGTAAGGATGTTGACGCAGCCGCCAATTTCCATTGTGGTTTTGCCCGGCTCGGTGGGATTGTAGATACCGGAGGAGCCGTAGGCGTGTATTGTGTTTTCTTCAACGCGGTATGTGACGCGTGCAACGCAAAGGACGCTGCCGCGCTCGTTGAACAGTTCGATGAGATCGCCGTCCTTGATGCCTTTTTCCTTCGCCTTTGTCGGATGAATCCGGGCGACAAGGTACGGGTTTCCGTTGATGTACACGCGGTTTTCGGGAATCTCCCAAAACCATGGCGTGGAGGAGTTGTGTTGGGTATGATAGTCAAAGCGCGGGTGCGGGGAAATCAGGTGGAAGGGGTACTTTTTGGCCTTGATCGAATGGTGGCCTTCCCAGCTGCGCTTATATGTGGCAATCGGCGTACGCGTTTCGTCATGGGGCGCCCAGTACAACAGAGATTCCGAGACAAACTCAAATTTTCCGGTAAAGGTTCCGAGCTTGCCTTCCTCCTGGAACGCTTTGTGGTTCGGCGTGTCGCAGGGATAACCCTCCGCAAACCAGCGGAAGCCGTAATGGCGTTCCCAGTTTTCGGGTACACCGGCGATATAATAGCCCTTCTTTGTAAATT
>JAAYJC010000100.1 GCA_012523085.1 Clostridiales bacterium | reverse complement strand
GTTTCGCCTGCTTCCAGCAGCTCCCTCAGCCGGTCCGTAACAAGCCCCTTTTGACCGTATGTTCCGTCATCACTCGTTGTGATCAGTTTTGTGCTGACCGCTTTGAATTCATCTTCCAGAATCGCAAGCTCAGATGTCCGAAATCCGATAATCGAATGAACCTCGGCCCCAAGCGCGTGCAGCTTTTTCGCAATCGGATACGCAATCGCACAGCCGACACCCCCGCCGACTACGCAGACCTTCTTGAGGCCTTCAAGCTCCGATGCCACACCCAAAGGACCGATCAGATCGTGAATAAAATCGCCCTCATTCAGCAGATTCAGCCGAAAGGTTCCATCCCCGACTATTTGAAACATGATCGTGATTGTTCCGGCTTGCCTGTCAAAGTCAGCTATGGTCAAGGGCAGGCGTTCGCCTTTCTCGTCGGTGCGCAAAATGATGAACTGCCCGGGTTCGGCCTTCGCTGCAATCAAAGGCGCTTCAAGTTCCATCAACACCACCGTTGGATTCAGCGGCTTTTTCTTTCTTATTTTTATATTTACCATGCGTTTCCTCCTAGTTATGTTAAGCATCTTAATGCCAATTATCAAATCGAATACAGTGGATTTTTGGGGATGACCGCACTATCCCCTAAGATTCCAACGCCAATAATACTGCAACTTTACAAACTTATCAAGGAGTTCCTGAGATAGGTCCGAAGTCAAATGTCCGTCGACAAGGTAAATGCCCGTTCTGTGTATTAACGGCGTAACGGCCCTGACTTCATTGGAAAGCTTCATATATTCGTTTCCGCCCCAGCCTGCCAGGTCAAATAACTTATTCATTAAAAAGCAAGGGCTGAAATCTCCGCCGTCTCCCCTAAAATCATTATCCAAAGCCTGCTTCGCCGCATCGTTGGCATAAATCAAATACGGCGTGCTGTAGTAATTTCTGAAACCCTCTTCCGTGCCCAGATCAAAATCGATTCCGATTTCCTTATATGCGCTGTTCGCGTCGCCCATCCACGGATTGTGGTCACCGAATATGACAAGCACGACAGGTTCGCTTCTGCCGTCAAAATACGCAGCCGTTTTCGTGATATTGGATATCGTGTCAGCTATACCTGCAAGATAATTGTTGATTATATGTTTTGTCTGCTTTGTATACCCTTTGTCCTTTACATATTCCTTGTCATAATGCGCGGTGTCGGTATCATATGGCCCGTGATTTTGATAGGTAACGTTAAAGCTGAAGTACGGACTATCCTGCGTGCTTACATGCGCTTCATAAAGCGAGGTAATTTCCGGAAATAATATGTCATCTCCGGCTATGCCCCCCGAAAGATCGAAGTACTTGTTTTCATAATAGTAATAGTTATCAAAGCCAAAGTATTGATTAATGTTCAGCCTGTTATAAAACCATTCGTAGCATGGATGGCTGCCTTCAGTGGTATACCCTTGTTCTTTGAAATACCTGACATATGAATTGACATTCGCACGAAAGTCATCCAGCTTGGTGTAACCCGTCAAAAATGACCATTCCGTATCGACGGTGCCGCCGGCGAAAATATTCGTGATAAGTTCCCCTGATACCGAACGTGCTGCCAGTTCATGCAAAGGAGCGAAAATGTTCTTCGTAAATTCAAGCTCGGGAAACTTGGAGAAATCGTTGAGCGCTTCGCACATGACAACAACGACATTCACTTTCCTGTCCTGCGGAATATCATCGTATGCGTATTCAAACAGCTGTTCTTCCGCTTTAGCCTTGTTGTAACCCTCCGGAGGTCTGACGATCGCTGATTGTACACTGTACAAAAAAGGATAAACGAAGCCGCGTGAAATATATTGCTGTGTCGCCGACCATCTGCTGATCAGCGCAAGATTTTCGGTTTTTGCGTAAACAGTGGGGCTTGTATAGATCGTCGTGTAACAAAAAACGGATATGCAGACAGCAACCAGAATACCGCCGGTTCTGACTCTTGCCGATTTAAGCCTTGCCCGTACAAGAAAAACGGCTGCGATGGTAAGAAGCACAGAAAATATGATTACTGTGATGAACTTCCAATTGAGTACAACCTTGAATTTGCCGATCATGGCGTCCATTTCCGATATTAGTCTGAAATCCGATGCCAGAAGCGGATCATTCCGGAAGATGAGCTTAAAATAATTGATCCAGGTTAAAACAAACGTAAGCAGAGCCGTCAGAAAGAAGCTGAGCCAGACGCGGTTCGTGATAAAATACAGAAGGAAAATCAGCATCACAACCGGCAGTATGTTTAAAATGGGCAGAAGGGGTATTTTAAAATAGCTGAAAAACATTTGAAGCAGCATGCTGGAAGCACCGAAATACATGCTGATCAAACCGATCCCAATGCCCATGCATAACAATACGAGAATCGTGTAAATACCGATTAAAACCCGGAACCTGCGGCAGGCGCGGGCACTGTGAAAGGCTCTTCCGTTGTACGTATAGACCGTTTCAATTCCCGTTTTTACAGCGCGGTCCGGAGCGTCGACGACAAGCCCCGGTTTAGCCGTCCTTGCCGCCTTGCGATAGAGCGCGTCAAAGGTATCGAAAGAGGAAAAGTAGCCTTCATTAATATCAAATGTGTTAGCAAAAAGCATCGCGTCGTGTTCTTCCGCAAGGGGCGCTAAAATCTGCTCAGGATACCTGCTGATCCAAAGTTTATCATCATCCGCCAGAATCGCATACACTCTGTTGCGTCTTTTTTTCCAGTATTTTGCCGCCTTTTCTTGTACATTCGCTACACTTTTCAAAAAACGCCATCGCATGTCGTGATAGCGCTCTTCAGCAATAACGCCAATCATGCGCAGGAAGCCAAACATAAACCGCATTAAACAATACTTGATCAAAGCAGGTTGCCGGACCAGACAAAACCGGAAAAAGCTTTTGTCCAGAGGAATGGTATATAAAGTTCGTTCAAAGAAAAAGAATGTTTTCAAGTTCAGGGTACCCCCGGGGCGAATTCTACAATAAACTATAATACATCTATCCGCATTTTTTTACAATAGCGAAAACCGGGCTCAAAAGAAAACAGGCGAATTTTGATGCGTTCTTGTTCATTTAGTCAATCGCTTGGACCAGATATACATGCTGTTAACCGCGTGTTTTTGGACGCGGCGCCCGCGGGTATAAAATCCATACACCCGCATACGACGAAAGCAAAGCAGGTATCGGAAATGACATATCCCCCGATCCCCGCTTTGCTGCTAACTTTAGAAAAATGAAAGCTGCGCCGTTTCGGGAAGGTCTCCGAACGCTCCGGCCTTTTTCAGCTGCTCGATATTTGTTTTGGATGCCTTCGGGCATTTCGCCGCAATCTCCTCTACCGATACGAACGACGAGGCTTCCTGCCTGACGGCTTCCAGGTCACGGGCGGTTGCTTCGCCCAGACCCGCGATCGCGGTAAAGGGCGGAATCAGCGCGTTTCCGTCGATTTTAAACTTCGTCGCGTCGGATTTGTAAAAATCGACGGACTTGAACACGAAGCCGCGGCTGTACATTTCGTAGCAAACTTCAAGGCTCAGCAGAAGGTCCTTTTCAGCCTGCTTGATATCCTGCTTGTTTTCCAGCTCCCTGATCTTCACCCGGACCTTGTCTATACCGGACGTCATGCATTCCAGATCAAACGCCGGTGCGCGAACGGAAAAATACGCACAGTAAAATTCCAGCGGCTTATGTACCTTGAACCAGGCGATTCGCATCGCCATCATCACATAGGCCACCGCATGCGCTTTCGGAAAAAGATATTTTATCTTCTTGCAGGATTCGATATACCATTCCGGCACATTCAGCATCCGCATGGCCGAAGCTTCCTCGTCCGTGAGCCCTCTGCCCTTTCTGACCTTTTCCATGATGAAAAACGCCTTATGGGCGTCCATTCCCATTGAAATCAGATAGAGCATGATATCATCCCGGCAGCCGATGACCTCGTTTACCGTGGCGGTCTTGCTTACGATCAGATCCTTCGCGTTTCCGAGCCACACGTCGGTTCCATGCGAGAATCCCGATAAGCGCACAAGAATCGAAAACTGTTCCGGCAGCGTATCCTGCAGCATTTCCCTGGTAAATTTCGTTCCGAATTCGGGAACTGCGATGGAGCCGGTTTTTCCGATGATCGGATCGTCTTCCGGAAGTCCGAGCGCTTTCGTCGACTTAAAAATACTCATGGTCTCAGGATCATCCAGCGGGATTTTCTGGGCATTCACGCCGGTCAGATCCTCCAGCATTTTGATCATGGACGGGTCGTCATGCCCCAGAAGGTCGAGCTTTAATAGGTTGCTCTCCATCGTATGGTATTCGTAATGCGTCGTAATGATATCGCTGTCTATGGAATCCGCCGGATGCTGGACCGGGCAAAAATCATAGATTTCCATATCATTCGGTATGACGACCAAACCGCCCGGATGCTGTCCGGTGGTTCTTTTCACACCGGTTAACCCTGCGGCCAGCCTTGCCTCTTCTACCTTTGATACCTTTAGTCCGCGCTCAGCCAGATAGTTCTTAACATATCCGTAGGCGGTTTTATCGGCGATACCGCCGATTGTGCCCGCCCTGAACACATAGTCCTCACCAAACAGCTCTATGGCATGCTTATGTGCCAAAGCCTGATATTCGCCGGAGAAGTTCAGGTCAATATCCGGCACCTTGTCGCCGCCGAAGCCGAGAAAGGTTTCAAACGGGATATCAAAGCCCTCTTTTTCATATTTTGTACCGCAGCCCGGACAGTAATCGTCCGGCATGTCCACACCGCACCCATAACCTTTTCCCGATTCAAAATCACAATGCTTGCAGTTTGGGCACCTGTAATGGGGCGGCAGCGCGTTAACTTCGGTTATACCCGCCATATACGCCGCAAGGGAGGAACCGACAGATCCCCGGGAACCGACAAGATAGCCTGATTCCAGTGACTTTGCCACCAGTTTCTGTGCGCTCATATAAATAACATGGTAGCCGCAGCCGATGATGTCCTTCATCTCGGTATCTACCCTGTCTTTAACGATCTCAGGGGGATTTTCACCATATAGCTCGGTCAGTTTGCCGTAAACGATGCTGTTTAGCTCCTCGATGGAATTCTCCATCTTCGGTATGTACAAATCATCCGGCAGGGGTTTGATCGTATCGCAGCTGTCCGCTATCTTGTTCGTATTGGTGACAACGACCTTATACGCCTTCTCTTTGCCCAGATAAGAAAATTCCTCGAGCATCTCATCGGTTGTTTTTAAGTACAGCGGCAGAGGCCTGTCCACATCGGAGAATTTATTCGACAGCAATATCCGTCTGAATATTTCGTGTTCCGGTTCCAGAAAGTGCACATCTCCGGTCGCCACCACCGGCTTTTGCGTCTCTTCTCCGAGCTTTACAATACGTTTATTAATTTCCCTGAGCTCATCTTCGTCCCTGACCGTTCCGTTATCAATCAAAAAACCGTTGTTTGCAGTGGGCTGTATTTCGAGATAGTCGTAAAAATCCGCAAGCCGTTTTAGCTCCCTCTCGCTTTTGTTTGTTAATACCGCCTTGAAAATTTCACCGTTTTCACAGGCTGATCCGACAATGAGTCCTTCTCTGTGCTCAGACAATACACTTTTCAGTATGATCGGATGCTTTTTGAAATGGTCCAGATGCGAATAGGATACCATCTTGTACAGGTTTTTCAGGCCCTTTTGTTCCTTGACCAGTATGATAATGTGCCTGGGCGCACGTTTGGAAAACCTCCGGCTTACTCTGATTTTCGACGCTTGGGGATTGATTTCGCTGAGCACAGAGATACCCATTTCTTTGAGCCTTCCGAAAAAATAGGTGAGGATCATGCTCAGGGTTTCCGCGTCGTCCGCCGCTCTGTGGTGGGTAAACTCGGGCAGTTCGAGATGCTTTGCGATGCTGTCCAGCGTATGCTTCTTTAACTCAGGCAGAAGAACCTGCCCAAGCGTAACCGTGTCAATATAGGAATTATCAAATTTGGTGCCTAATCTTTTGCAGCCTTCCGCGATAAAGCCTATATCAAAATCCGCATTATGCGCAGCCAAAGGCCGGTCCCCGACAAATGCCAAAAAGTCCCGGAGCGCTTCTTCCTGCGAGGGCGCATCGGATACATTTTCGTCGGAAATTCCGGTCAGCTTCGTTATCTCATATGGAATCTGCATGCCGGGGTTCACATAAGTTTGAAAACGCCTCCCGGCAGCGCCGTCTTTTAAAATCACCGCCCCGATCTCGGTGATCTTGTCCTTTACGCAGCTAAGGCCGGTAGTCTCCAGATCGAACACCACGAACTCATCGTCAAGCGAGGCATCGCGATCTCCCGATACGGCAACCCTGTCGTCAACATCATTAATAAAATATCCCTCGATGCCGTACAGAATCTTCACACCGTTCTGCTTGCCTGCTTTTGCGATGTGCGGAAAAGCCTGTGTGACACCGTGATCGGTGATGGCTATCGCCTTATGCCCCCAGCGCGCCGCTGTCTGGACCACGGCGTCGATATCCGTGAGCGCGTCAAGAGCGGAGAGCCGGCTGTGCATATGTAACTCAACGCGTTTTCCGTTTTCAGAACGGTCTGTTCTGCACGCTTTGTTGATTACCTCTACGGCAATAGGATCAATGCTCATATCTCCGTGAAACCGGTTAAAGCTGTACATGCCCTGAACCTTCAAGCACATACCTTTTTCAACCTCGTATAGTCTGCTTGACTCGTCTTCGCGTAAAAACTTTGATACTCTGACCGAGCCCATGTAATCTGTGATATCAAATTCAACGATTTTTGCTGTCCCGTTTCTTACCTCTCTGACGTCCAGCGAAAAAACCTCTCCCTCGACAGTGACCTTTCCCGAGTCCTGGGTCAGCTCATTGATGGGTACACAATGTCCCCTTATCGCCTTCCCGTGCAGCATCGCCGGTTTACCGGTGTTCTTCCCGGTTTTTTTAGCTGTCACAGCCCTCGTCGGCATAACCGCTGTGATGGATACTTCCTTTAAATCAAATTCCGCAGCAATACCCGCCTCGGCCAGACTCAATATGACCGGGGCGGGTTTTTTCGGAAATTTGATGACCAACTTCATCCTTTGCTGATCGCGTTCAATAACGGCAGATAAAACGCTTGCTTCATTTAATATTCCGAACAGCTTGTCGTCTCTGCAGCAACTGAACATATCATAAAATGGTACCATTATTTCACTCATTTTTTACCTATCTTCATCTATTAGCTTTTTTAATGCGTCCGCAAGTCCGTCTGCCGGTACTTTAGCGATTTTGACGCCTTTTTTAAACAATATGCCGTAGTTCACTCCGCCCGCAATCCCGTAATCGGCCGCTGCGGCTTCCCCCGGTCCGTTGACCTCGCACCCCATCACGGCTACTTTTATGTTTTTATCGCAGTCCTTGAGCTTCAGCTGAACTTCCTTCAGTAATTTCTCCAGGTCAATATCCGTTCTTCCGCAGGTTGGGCAGGATATAATCTCGATTCCGTCCTTTCGGCAGCCTGAAGCATGCAGAATTTCGATTCCGGACACCACCTCATGTACCGGATCGCCGGTCAGAGAGACCCTGATCGTATCGCCTATACCGCTAAGCAGCAGAGCGCCTATGCCCATAGCGGACTTTACAACCGCAAGCTCGCCTCCGCCGGCCTCGGTTATGCCGATATGCAGCGGATAGTCTATGCGTTCCGATGCCATGACATTTGCCGTAACAGTCGATGGAACATCGGACGCTTTCAAAGAAACACAGATATGATCAAAATCAAAATAATTCAAAAGCTCGATATGTCCGTAGGCGCTCTCCAGCATCGCATCGGGCGTTGCGCTCCCGTATTTCGATAGAATCGGTTTTTCAATGCTTCCGCTGTTTACGCCTATCCTTATCGGAATCGAACGTCTTGCACAAGCCTGCACGACCGCCTTCACATTTTCTTTGCCGCCGATATTCCCGGGGTTGATGCGAATCTTGTCCGCTCCGGCCTCGGCCGCCAGAACTGCCAGCCGATAATCAAAATGAATATCAGCAACAACCGGAATGTTTACCGCTTCTTTAATTTTGTATATCGCTGCGGCTGCGCTTTTATTCGGGACGGCAATCCTGACGATCTGGCAGCCCGCCGCTTCAAGCCTTTTGATCTGCGCCACGGTTTCATTTATGTTTTCGGTTTTCGTGTTCGTCATGGACTGAACGCTCACAGGCGCACCGCCGCCGATGAGCACCCCGCCGACGTTGATCTGTTTTGTCTTTTTCATAACAGCACCCATTTTTGTTTTTCCCGCACTCGGTTAAAGCAACTTCGAGATGTCATTGTACATCACAAAAACCATCAGACCCAGCAAAAGAATGAGGCCTGCTCCGTGGATATATCCCTCGATTTTCGGATTGACCTTCCGTCTTAGAATCTTTTCCAGGATAAATGTTATGAGCATGAAGAATATCCTGCCGCCGTCGAGCGCCGGTATCGGCAGAAGGTTCATCAACGCGAGGTTTACAGCGATGAAAGCGCAAAGATACGCGACCTGTCTGACTGCGGCGGAGACATTTTCCGACGCGCTTCCGACATCATTGATCAGCGCCACTATCCCAACCGGTCCGGAAAGCTGATTGACACCCACGGCACCGGATAAAAGATCGGACAAGCCCAGACGCACCATTCTGACAAAGGAAAAGGTTTCAAACCATGTATACTTGAGAACCTGGCCGATAGTTGCCTTAACCGGCGTAAAGTACAAGCCGATCTTCATCTCCGTCCCGTTCTCCGTTTGATATTCCTGCCGGGCTATCGGAAAATCGTCATATACCAGCTTTTTTCCGTCTCTTATGATCACGAGATCAGCGGTCAATCCATTGCTTCTGGACAAAAACAGCGAAACATCGCCGTAGGTATAAATACGTTCTCCGTTAATGGAGACGATCCGGTCCCCTGCCATAAGCCCGTTTTCTCCCTGATGCGGATATCCGCTCATAAAACCGCCCAGGACCGGGGCTGTAAACGCTTCGTTGCCCATAAATATAGCCAGAACAATAATGAATCCGACAAGAAAATTCATCAAAGATCCGGCGATAAGAATCACCAGTCTCTTCCATATCGGTTTTCGCGTAAAGGCTCTCGGGTCTTCCGAATCACCGTCTTCGCCTTCCATTGCGCAAAAGCCGCCGATCGGCAGAATGCGCAGAGTATACATCGTTTCCTTACCCTGCCGTTTAAAGACAGCCGGGCCCATTCCGATTGCGAATTCGTTGACTTTTACCCCGAGTGTTTTCGCAGCCGTAAAATGCCCCAGCTCGTGGACAGCAATTAAAATGCCGAACACCAGTACCGCTATGACTATATACATGTTTCCGCAACCCTCCTGGCGTCTTCGTCCGCGGCAATAATACCATCGATATCTCTCGCCTTGCCGCCGCTGAGCTTAGAGAGCGTTTCATCGACGATGCGATAAATATCCGTGAAACCGATTTTTCTGTGTAAAAACGAATCGACGGCAACCTCGTTTGCCGCGTTGAGCACCGCGCAGTCTGTTCCGCCATTTTCCGCGGCCTCATAAGCCAGCCGCAGGCAGCCGAATGTTTCGGTATCCGGTTCATGGAAGTTCAGATTTCCGAGCTTTGTGAAGTCCGGAGCCTTGACCGGTCCCCGGACGCGGTTCGGATAGGTCAGCGCGTATTGGATCGGAAGCCGCATATCGGGCAGGCCCAGCTGCGCCAGAACCGAGCCGTCTATGAATTCCACCATTGAATGAATTATGCTTTGCGGATGTACCAAAACCGATATCTTGCGTAAAGGCATATTGAAAAGGTGCATGGCCTCTATGACCTCCAGCCCCTTGTTCATCAGCGTCGCCGAATCAACCGTGATTTTCGCTCCCATGGCCCAATTCGGATGCTCTAATGCGTCTTCAACCCTGACATGCCTGAGCTCTTCCAAGGTTTTACCCCAAAACGGGCCGCCCGATGCGGTGATAAGCAATCTCTTGACAGTTCCGCCGCCTCGCAGGCATTGAAAGATCGCACTGTGTTCAGAGTCAACAGGAATGATCTCGGCTCCGTATTGTGATGCAGCAGCCATAATGAACTCCCCGGCAGAAACAAGGGTTTCCTTATTAGCCAGAGCAAGCCTCTTTTTTTGTTCAATCGCCGCCAGCGCGGGTTTTAAACCAAAAAACCCGCTGATCGCCGATACGACTGTTTCTGCTTCATCGGCTGCAGCGGCTTCGATGATACCGGACGCCCCGGAAGCAACCTTGATATTTGTATCCCTGAGCGCTGTTTTCAGCCTGGCGGCCGCTTTTTCATCATACAAGGCTACAAGCTTCGGCTTGAATTTTCTTGCTTGTTCCTCCAGCCCCTTGTCATCGCCGTGTGCCGCCAAAGCCGTGACACGAATGTCCAACGCTTCGGCAACCGACAACGTCTGGCGGCCGACATTGCCCGTCGAACCTAAAACCGATAGCAATACCCTTCCCCCTGTCGAAAGTGATTTTTATGCTTCGGTACATGCCTGAGCTTATCACATCCGGTAGAAAACTGATGAATTATTTGTAAACCCGCTTCTCAAAAAGGTCTAATCATGCTGGTCAGCAAAAGAACAGCCGGAGCTACCGTAATCATACTGTCAAACCGGTCCAGTGCTCCTCCGTGCCCGGGTAAAAGCGAACCGTAATCCTTGATGCCGAACTCACGTTTTATCAGTGAAAAAGCCAGATCCCCAAGCTGCGCCAGAAGTCCGCAGACAGCCCCGATTAAGCCCATATGAATTATATTGGCCTGTAGGTCAAAAGCCGCTCTTAACACCAAACAATATAATACCATAAAGAGTGAAGACGACACAATAGCGCCCAACATGCCCTCGACGGTTTTTTTGGGGCTTGTTTTCGGCGCCAGCTTATGCCTTCCAAATGCCATACCGGAAAACAGCGCGCCCGCGTCTCCGATAAATGCCGTCCCGATCGGTATAAAAATCAGAAATACCCCGTTTTCCGCGCATCGAAGCATGATAAGCGAAGACAGGCACAAGGGGATGACAATACCGGAGAACAAAGCGATTCCGAAATGCGAAAAACCATACGCAATCTCTCTTTCATGGTATGCTACCCAAAGCGCAAAGAGAATAATCAAAAACAAAAACAGGCCGCCGGCTATATACGCCGACTCTAATTGAAAGTAAGCCGCAATCTGAATCCCAAGAGCCGATAGCGCACAAAGCGCCAAGGCAAGCAGATGCTTATCCGCTTTTACCGCGTGAAACAGCTCATATACCGAAAGGACGGATATCGCACAAACCATAATGGCGAGCGCGATGGCCGGCAGGAGTAATAATATAACAACAAGCGGTATGCCGAATGCCGCGACCAGGAGCCTGGATTTCATATATACCTCCGGCTTTTAATAATTAAATCATTATATCTATAACGTCAAACAATGTCAATCAAGCGCTCTTTCACGGATATCCTCCCGTATTTTTACTGTGAGCCGTCTTGTGTTTTATGAAAATTCCAGTCGGCGGCAGGATGATGGTTTACTAAACCCATATCCGGGTATACAATAAAAAGAAAAGGCAGAGGCCGGTTTGGGAGAAAAACATGGTTACGTATGCGCTGCTTACTAATCCCGGGCATAACAGAGTTTATTATGAAGAATCTAAAAAGTTGGCTGCCGGTGAGCTTCAACTGGCGCTTACGAAGCTTTCCATATCCTGCAGTGATGTGAAATCAGATTATATTGCGGGCGTTCATTATGTTGTGTTTTCTGCATCAGATGACCTGAGTGAAGAAGATATTGCCGTTATTGGCATGCTTTCATTTGTATATGCCATATTTGAGATCAAAAAAACCCGGGGGCTGATTTTACTCTTGCCGATTATGAAGATAAATAATCGGTACATAGACGAAAACATCGGCACCATTCTCAAATATACCGGTAAAACAAACGAGCTTTTTACCCGTATGATGATCAATATTGCTTTGTTTTGTTCTGATTTTTCACATCTAAACCAAATCAGGCTGTTGGACCCGGTCGCCGGTAAAGGGACAACACTGTTTGAAGGTTTGGTTTTCGGATATGATGTGTACGGGATTGAGATTGGAGAAAAAATCGTATCGGAAGCTTATCATTTTTTGAAAAAATATCTTGAAACAGAAAAATATAAACATACGGTAAAAACCGAAAAAGTAAGCGCTCCGGACAAAGCGTTTAAGGTCATACGGCACAGCTTCGATATCGCGAAGACAAAGGAGGAGCAAAAAGGAGGTAACCTAAAACACGTGGAGCTTATTGCCGGAAACTCCGCCAACACCGATAAATTTTTCAAAAAGAACTTTTTCCATCTGATTGTCGGCGATCTGCCCTATGGGGTTCAGCATGGAAATGTAACCAATGAAAAGCAATCCTCGCTGACGCGAAATCCCAAAGAACTGCTCAACGCCTGTCTTCCCGCCTGGTATCGTACATTGATGAATGGCGGTACCTTGGTTTTATCATGGAACTTGCTTGTTCTGCCCAGAGAGAATATGGTGTCATTATTGAATAAATCAGGCTTTACAGTGATTGACGGGGATAGTCTCATGAATTTCAGGCATCGGGTTGACCGCTCCATAAACCGTGATATTGTGGTTGCCAAAAAGACACGCCGGTAACCTCATACCACCGTGCAAAAAGCTGCCCTGAAATATCTCAAGGCAGCCTTCTTATTTTATGCGGGTTTATACCTGTATTTGTTCCATGATGAAGGCTTCTATGATGTCGCGTTCTTTGATGTCGTTGAATTTCTCCAGCGTCACCCCGCACTCGTAACCGGCTGCGACTTCCTTGGCATCGTCTTTAAAACGCTTTAGGGAAGCGATATCGCCTTCGTGAATAACAATGCCGTCTCTGACTATACGCACCTGGGCGTTTCGCTGAAGCTTGCCGTCCTGGACATAGCAGCCTGCGATCGTGCCGATCTTGGAGGCTTTATATATCTGGCGGACCTCGGCATGACCAAGCAATACCTCTCGATATTTCGGAGCGAGAAGTCCTTTCATGGCAGCTTCGATCTCATCTATACATTCATAAATGATCCTGTACATCCTGATATCCACGCCTGCACGCACAGCCGATTCTCTGGCGGACGGTTCAGGCCGGACATTAAAGCCGACAATTATCGCATTTGATGTTGAGGCCAGCATAATATCGCTTTCGCTGATTGCCCCGACACCGTTATGAATAACTCTGACGCGCACTTCTTCGTTGGTCAGCTTTTCAAGAGATGCTTTGATCGCTTCGGCGGAACCCTGAACGTCTGCCTTTACGATGACCGCCAGTTCTTTGATCTCACCCTGCTGAATCTGGCTGAACAGATCCTCAAGCGTAACCTTTCTCTCCGAACCTGTTGTCGTCTGCTTGCTCAGGTGCTTTCGCTGCTCTACAAGTTCTCTGGCCATACGCTCATCTTCGACCGCGTTAAATGTGTCACCGGCTCCCGGCGCTTCCGAAAGCCCGGTTATTTCAACCGGAACCGAAGGCCCGGCTTCCTGAAGTCTTTCGCCTTTGTCGCTGATCATGGTCCGAACTCTGCCGACCGTCATCCCCGCTATGATTACATCGCCTTGCTTCAGTGTACCGTTTTGAACAAGCACGGTTGCTATCGGGCCGCGTCCCTTGTCGAGCCTTGCCTCAATGACGGTTCCTTTGGCCAGTCTTTTCGGATTGGCCTTCAGCTCACGCATTTCGGCGGTTAAAGTAACCATTTCAAGCAGGTTGTCAATACCCGCTCCCGTCTTCGCCGAAATCTCGCAGATGATCGTATCCCCGCCCCATTCCTCAGACAGGATCCCGTGATCCGTAAGCTGCTGCTTGATGCGCTGGGGGTTCACACCTTCCTTATCCATCTTGTTGATCGCAACAATAATCGGCACTTCGGCCGCTTTCGCATGGTTAATGGCTTCTATTGTCTGCGGCTTGATTCCATCATCCGCAGCCACGACCAGAATAGCGATATCCGTGACCATGGCGCCTCTCGCACGCATCGAGGTAAACGCTTCATGACCCGGGGTATCCAAAAACGTTATCTGTTTCCCTTTTACTTCTATCTGATACGCTCCGATATGCTGCGTGATTCCGCCTGCCTCGCCTTCCGCGACATTGGCATGCCGGATCCTGTCCAGAAGGGAGGTCTTCCCATGATCGACATGGCCCATCACAACGACAACCGGGCTCCTGCTTTTCTGATCTTCCTTTTTGTCTTCGGAATCGTCAATCAGCCGCTCCTCGATTGTCATTACGATTTCCCGTTCGACCTTACAGCCCATTTCAAGAGCGACAAGCGCCGCCGTGTCATAATCGATGATATCGGATAAGGATGCCATTGTTCCGAGCTTAATGAGCTGTTTTACTACCTCTGTGCCTGTCTTTTTCATTCTGGTGGCCAGCTCGCCGACAGAGATTTCATCGGGAATCGTCACCTTCAGCTGTTGCTTCTTGGCTATCTCCAGCTGAAGCTTCTGCATTTTATCACGCTGCTCCTGGCGCTTTTTTGCGCCTGCCGCTACGCTGCTTCCTCCCCGCTTATCTTGACTCTTCCTTGTAAACTTTTCCTTACCGGACCTGGCATTGGCAAGCCTTTCCGGTACGAACTTTTCAAGCCTCTCGTCATATTTGGCAATATTGACGGTCGCACCTCTTGTATCGATTACACGCTTCTCAGGCACTCTTGGTGCCTGTACGTTCGGCTTTGATCCCGCAGTCTGCTGTTGGGGATGTGTCCTTTGCCTGAAATCCTGCTGCTTTCCCTGCGTTTTTCCCGCATCGCCCGACGCCTGACCTGCCGGACTTGACGTTTTTTGATCCTGCGAATGCGGTTTGCCTTCTTTTGCGTCTTTGGCAGTTTTGCTGCTTTTTGTATCCGGCTGCAGTTGGGTGCCGCTTTGGGTTCTTTTTGCAGCCGTTTCCTCCCGCTTTGCAGCGATACCGGGTTTCCGGTCCTTTTGCGCTGCCTTTTCAGCCGGTTCGGCTGTAGGTTTGCTTGTGCTTTTGGATGTAAGTGCGAAGACATCTTCAATGCTCTCAACCTGATTGTGAATGGTGAGGTAATCAAATACGATATTCAGCTCTTCGTCCGTGAGCACCTGCATATGGTTTTTCGGTGCAGTCGCATATTCCGCCAATATTGTGCTAATGGCTTTTGTAGTAAGGTTAAAATCTTTAGCCACCTCATGCACTCTATACTTCACCATTTACATTCCTCCTCTTTTGCTCTTGTCCTGTGTTTTTGCGGCAAGGCCGCCGATTTTTCCGCTTTTCAATTTGCTTTGCTTCGCCTTCAGCCGCTTATATAAGTCGGAATATTCCTCATATCCGGCAGCCAGCTTTTCCGCAAAGCTTGCCGCCATACTCAAGTCCGTTATCGTGATAACCGCGCATACTCTCTTCCCGAGCATTTCACCCAGCGTTTCCTTCTCATATGGCAGTGCGGCTTTTTCAATTTGACTCCATGCGGATAGATTCGCCGCCCTTTTAACCGTATTATCCGATGCATCCGATGCCGTTAATATCAAAACGGCCTTTCCTTTTCGCGTGGCGGCATATACGGCTTCTTCGCCCGTTTCCAGCGCTCCCGCTTTTTTGCACATGCCCAGAAAACTAAGTATCTTATCCATCTCCTGCCTCCATTCTTGCCAAAAGATCGTCATAAAGCTCGGCAGGTATTGAAGTATCCAGCGAACGCTCGAGCGCCTGTGATTTCCGCGCCTTTTTCAGGCATTCGGTATTTTTGCAAAGATATGCGCCCCGACCCGGGCTTTTGCCCTTAAAGTCGAGCGAAATCGTACCTTCAGGTGATCTTACCACACGGATAAGCTCCCTTTTGGGCTTCATTTCCTTGCATCCCGTACACTGACGCAACGGTATTTTTTTCGGCATTCACTAAACTCCCCATTCCGCCGCTAATCGGCGGTAATAATATCCCGGAAAATCGATGGTTTGAGCATGAGCAAGATTCGCTCCGCCTCTATGAATAAAGCGCTGAATCATTGTGAAATCTTCTCAGCTTCGTATTCAGGCCATTATTCGTCAAAATTATCGTCTATATCATCATCTAAATCATTATCAAAATCTTCAAGACTTTGCCCGGATTCTGTTTTCAGCCTGGATGTATTTATCATCTCAGAGGCCGGCCTGATATCGATCTTGTAGCCGGTCAGCTTCGCTGCAAGCCGGGCGTTTTTTCCCTCTTTGCCGATGGCAAGCGACAATTGATTATCCGGTGCGATGACCCGGCAGCTTTTCCCGTCTTCCAAAAGCGTAACGCTGTAAACCTCCGCCGGCGCCAAAGCGGCGGCGACAAACGCCTCCGGTGATTCATCATACTGAATAATATCAATTTTCTCGCCCTTCAGCTCATCGACAATGCCGGATACGCGTGCACCCTTGGGTCCCACGCAAGCACCAATCGGATCAACGGTCGGATCGTTCGACCAGACAGCTATTTTCGTGCGGCTGCCCGCTTCTCTTGCTATGCTTTTAATCTCCACAATCCCGTCAAATATCTCAGGAACCTCCAGTTCAAACAGGCGCTTGACAAGGCCGGGATGTGTTCTGGATATGATCACCTGAGGGCCCTTTGTAGACCGCCGGACCTCAACCAGATACACCTTGACCCTGTCGCCTTCCCTGAGGTTTTCGGACGGAACCTGCTCGCCGGTAAGAAGGACGGCTTCGGTGATTTCGGCGCTGCTGGCAATTTTGATATATATATTTCCGGTCCTGGGATCAACCCTGCTGACGACCCCTGTTAGGATTTCATGCTCCTTGGATGTAAATTCCTCATAAATCATCCCGCGCTCAGCTTCACGTATACCCTGAATAATAACCTGTTTTGCAGCCTGCGCAGCGATTCTTCCGAATTTTTTAGTTTCCACATCTGTTTTTATTATATCGCCGATCTCCGCTTTCGGTGATGTCTCTCTTGCTTGATCCAGCGTCAGCTCCAGAGCGGGATTTGAAACTTCCTCAACGACCGTTCTTTGAATATAAATATTAATCTTACGCTTTTCGGCATCAATATCCACAACAACCCCTTCCGCTGTTTCCGGATCATCCTTACGCACAGCGGCCAGCAAAGCCTGCATGATCTTCTCAATCATGTAGCTCTTGGGTATGCCTTTTTCCTTCTCGATTTCTTCAATTGCCAAAAAGAATTCGGTGTTCATCTGTATCTTCCATTCCGCCGCTGCGCAGGCAAATATTCTGAGAAAACAGCTTTATCTTGCCATACGCAGCCCTTACCTGATGACAAGACCTTCAATGCGTTCATCAACGCATACTAAAAAACGATTCTCAGTCTGACGCTTGCGATCTCGCTTTTTTTAAAATGAGTGGTTTTTCCAGCCGCCTCGATCTCCACGTCGCCTTCCGCGTAGCTTTTTAGCTTTCCAATATATTCTTTTCGTCCCTCTTTGGCACCATAGAGCTTTACCGCCACATTGCTGCCGATAAATTTCTCAAAATCAGACGGCCGCTTCAGCGTTCTTTCTGCTCCGGCAGAAGAAACCATGAGAATATAAGCTTCCTCTATCGGATCCTCTTCATCCAGTAACGCATCCAATTCGCGACTGACCGCCTCGCATTGGTCGATAGTCACGCCATCGTCACTGTCTATAAAAACACGCAGGAAGCGCTGCCCGGCTTCTTTGACAAATTCCACGTCCCAAAGCTCACATCCCTGTTTTTCCGCTATGGGAGCGGCCAGCTTTGAAACAAGCCCAACGATGTTTTTCATACCTTGTCTACTTACCTTCCATTCGGTCGTTTACTGTCATTTCATCACCATTACAAATGGCCTTGAACAAGCAAAAAAATATACATTCCTGCAAGGCCAAGAAAAAGAGTGGGCAAAGCCCACTCAGAAAATCAATACCTCTAAATAACATGATAACACAACTTCGTGCCGATTGCAAGTATTTTTTATGTTTCAGAAAATCAGAAAATTCACCCGTGACTTGAAAGTCACGTGAAACGAGATGGCATCCTAACTGAGGTTCTTTATGCACGATATAATGCGAGACTGAAATACCCCGTTTTCAAGCGTTATCTCTCCGGTTCATATTGCGATTTTGAAACCTTCGGAACGGCATCGCTCCGGATTCTGCCTAATTCCTCTCTGATAATCAAGTCCACGACTCTGCGCCCATGGCTGTCCAGCTGTTTGTAAATATTCAGCATCTCGATTTCCGTAAGGCCAATCCGCATGTTATTATCAGGTTTCCCGACCAGGTAATCAAGTGATACATTAAAATAATCGGATAGCTTCAGTAAAGTTGCAAGCCTTACGTTCTCATACCCTTTCTTATACCAACCGTCTATTGTCGTATACGGAATCCCGCTGTTTTGAGCGAGTTTGCTTTTCGTTATCGCTTTCTCGGCCATCAACCGATTGAGCACAGTCAAAAACATACTGTCACTTCCCCGGCATATTGTCTTGTTTACCGTTAGGCAGCCGATGCCGCCGATTATGTTATACTTAAAAGGCTGTGGCCCTAATACTGTCCATCCATTCAATTGAAAAACAGTATCATATCAGGCGAAAAGTCTCGGAGGATACGCGCCGCTGTCATGTAGCCTTTTTATCTCGGCTTTGACTGCTTCGATGTCCTCCCTGTATGTGATGCCGCACCATTTTGCCTGTGTATCCAAAACCGATACGTTAAGCTTTCCATGTCTGATCATTTCATCAATCATAACCGGGAGCAGGCATTCGCTTTTATTGTCTTCCGGCGGCAGTTTCGCTAAGAACCCGTTAAAGTAATCTTCCATCACATCTAATATCCAAGGGGTAAAACCCCAGATATTCATCGATACCAAAGAATCGGAGTCAAGCGGGATACCGTTTTTTGCCGACGCCATATCCTTAATCGTTCCGTCCGGGAAAAGCCTGATTTTATATGTTTCCTTTACGCTCTTAAGCCGGCCGTTTTCCTGATTGCAGATTCCCCTTGTTACGGTTCCGTTAATGCTCACCGTGTTTTTGAGCCGGTAGCCGACCATAGAAGCGTGACCTTCCGGCTTCATGTTGATCAGTTGCTTGTAGATGGATTGATACGCGTCTATCCCATAATAGTCGTCGGCATTGATCACGACAAACGGTTCTTTGATCATATTTCTTGTGCACAGTACCGCGTGAACCGTTCCAAACGGCTTTGTGCGCCCATCCGGCACGACATAAAAAGAGGGCAAAGAAGAATAATCCTGCAGCGCGTATTCGACTTCAACGGGCTTTCCGTCCGCAGTCTTCCGGTGCATGATCCTATCGCCCGAAAGAAGCTTTACATCCTCCAGAATATCCGGTTTTACAATATAGACAACCTTGGAGAAACCTGCCCTGATTGCGTCATAAATCGAGTATTCCATTAAAATCTCACCGGCAGGTCCTATTTTTTCAATCTGTTTGATTCCGCCGAACCGGGAACCGATTCCCGCGGCCATGATCACCAACGTCGCTTTCACGCCATCCTCCTTTTCCGCCGCTTTGCATTCATGCTGTGTTTAATACCTGCAATCTATATCTCCAGATCCTCAATGAGTTCGCCGCTTAAAATCCCTTCCGCTATCTGTCTGACTTCTCCTGTCATTTTAATGTTCCATTCATTGTCCACGGAAATTTTAAGCTCCCCTCCCTGCATTTTGATATGTACATCATTGGCGGATAGTCCTCTTTTTTTCAGAACGCTTGCCACCGCGCATGCCGAACTGCCGGAAGCCAGTGTGAAGCCCGCTCCTCTTTCCCAGATTAGAATCTCGGCCAAACGGGATGACAATACCTTTACAAACTGGACATTGATCCTGTTTGGAAAAACACTGTGGTTTTCGATATCTTTTCCGTAAGCCCTGATCTCATCCTCGCTCAACTTGTCCGTAATAATGACACAATGCGGGTTTCCAACCGAAACACAATTGATTTCATATACCTTGTCGCGCACAGCCAGTGTTTCGCCGATTACTTCTCCGGATAAAAACCCAGTTGGAATAGCCTTGGAATCGAAAATGGCCTTTCCCATCTCCACTGACACGGATCTGGCCTTTTTGAACGTGGTTTTCATGATCCTTGCATTGACGATCCTGCCCATTGTTTCAACCGTGAATTCCTTATGCAGGCAAAAACCGTAATCATAAAGGAATTTACAAAATATTCTTAGCCCATTCCCGCTGATTTCCGCCTCCGAACCGTCCGGGTTAAAGACTTTCAACCCAAAATCCGCTTTGTCTGAATCCACTTTCAATAAAATACCGTCCGAACCAATTCCGAAATGGACATTGCAAATCCGTTTAATCGCTTTTTCGGTCAGATCAAAGCTGATATTGTCCTTATCCAGGACAACATAATCATTGCCCAATCCGTGCGTTTTCACAAAGCTGTTTATTTTCACATAACATCATCTGCCCTTAACCGTATTGCAATACTATTGCTTTTACAAATCATTATGACAGTCATGGGAATATATTCCGACTATTTCATAAAATATGGACATGTCTCGTTCTTACCCCGGCAGTCAGATCACATCGGTTCTATTTTTATTGATATTAGTTATTATAGCCCCGGACATGCCGGCTGTCCAGATTATTTCCTATTGCATGTATCGGACCTGCAGCGGTAATATGTTAAACAAACTTTATTCGAAAAAAATGTATTGACAGAAAATCAGTAACGTGATATGATATTTATCAATATATTTTAAATGCGATAATAAGGGACGCAGATTTAGCCGAAGACGTTTTCAGAGAATTGCCGGTTGGTGAAAGGCAATACGCTAAGCTACAATCCCTCCCCCTTTAGCAGTCAGCTGAAAGCGTAAGCGATTAGGCGCGACCGGAGGCCCGCCGTTAACCGGGAACGCATTCGATACGACTTCGTATCCGATGTTGTTGAGCGGCTGCATTATGCAGCAACCGGAGTGGTACCGCGGAGCAATGCTTCGTCTCTATTGAGACGAAGCTTTTTTTATTGAAATTACATGGAAAGGCCGGGTTGATATGTCATTTTACTTCCTGCGACTTAGATGCCGCAGACAACCTTTTGGGTTCGTTCTGCGCTTTTTGGCATTCCTTTTTTACGGTTTCACAGCGAAGCCAGAACCATCGGTGTAATCCGGCTATTTCCGGCCGATACTGCACATGGTTATGGCCTTCGCCCGCATCGGCGGAGTTTTTTATTTGAAAAAATCCGCTTCATATTAAGAAAGAGGTAAATTATAATGAGAAAGATAACCATATTTGACACAACACTGAGAGACGGTGAGCAAGCGCCGGGCTACAGCATGAATATAGCCGAAAAGGTAGAGATGGCAAGGCAGCTGGAAGCGCTTGGTGTCGATGTTATGGAGGCCGGCTTTGCCGCCTCGTCACCGGAGGATTTTGAATCGATCAGAGCCATCGCAAAAAACATCAAAAAAGCAACCGTATGCAGTCTCTCCCGTCTGGTCAGGGAGGACATCACACGCTCTTATGAAGCCGTGAAAGACGCGGCTTATCCGAGAATCCATGTGTTTATTGCAACAAGCGACATTCACATAATGCATAAGCTCAAAACGACCCGAGAGGATATTTTGTCGAAGGTCAAGGAACTTGTCGCTTACGCCAAAAGCCTGTGCAAAGACATTGAGTTTTCCGCCGAGGACGCATCGCGAAGCGATTGGGACTACCTCGTTAACATTTTTGAGGCTGCTATCGATAGCGGGGCGAATGTGATCAATGTACCCGACACGGTTGGGTATACCACACCGGATGAAATGTACGCTTTGATCAATTACCTCAAAGAGCACGTTAAGGGCATTGATCGTGTTGACATTTCCGTCCACTGTCATAACGATCTCGGTCTTGCCGTTGCGAACACACTTGCCGCCGTCCGGGCCGGCGCCAAGCAAATCGAATGCACCATCAACGGCATCGGAGAAAGGGCCGGTAACGCCGCCCTCGAGGAATTGGTAATGGCAATCAACACGAAAAAAGATTATTATAACTGCGAAACCGGTATCGAAACAAGGCAGCTGTTCAAAACAAGCCGGCTTCTGTCGTCGATTACCGGTGTTCCGCTATATCCAAGCAAGCCGATTGTCGGGAGCAATGCATTTGCGCATGAGGCCGGCATTCATCAGCATGGCGTTATCAATAACCCGATGACTTACGAAATCATGTCTCCGGAGAGCATCGGCATTATACAAAACAGAATGGTTCTCGGTAAGCATTCGGGCAAACACGCCATCGAATCAAGGCTTAACGAACTGGGATATGAGTTATCGCCGGAAGAGATGGAGAGGATTTTCGCGGAATTTAAAAAGCTGACCGACAAGAAGAAAACGATAACCGAAAAGGATTTAATTGCTTTGGCGGGAGCAGAGAAAATGAGCGATATCGAAACCTATGTGCTGGAAGGATTCACCGTTCAATCCGGTTCCGACTCCTCGGCCACTTCATCGATCAGGCTTGTTAAAAACGGAGAGGTGTATATGGACGCCGCTATCGGTTCCGGTCCGATCGATGCCGCTTTCAAGGCAATCGAACGAATTACCGGTCTGGGCAACGAGCTTGTCAACTATACAATCCAGTCGGTCACCGAGGGAGAGGACGCGTTGGGTGAGGTAATGGTGAAGCTAAAAAGAAAAGACGGCGAGGATACGGTAACCGGGCACGGCCTGAGTACCGACATAATCGAAGCCAGCATCAAAGCTTATGTTAATGGCGTCAACAAGATCCTTGCCTTCAGAAGCTGAGCATAATACTATTCTACATGTTTTTGGAGAGCAGTATAAATATCCGTTCAATACATCCCTTCCGTACGGTATCGTCATATACTGAACAAGGAGGGGATGTCGTTGAATTATAATCCGGATAATGCGGTTGCCTATGCGCATAAATGGGCATTTTCCCGAAATCCGCGGTACTATGATTTTCAAAATATCGGCGGAGACTGCACGAATTTTATCTCACAATGCATTTATGCGGGCTGCCATGTCATGAACGATACACCGGATCTCGGATGGTTTTACTATTCGCCGAAATCCAGAAGCGCCGCCTGGAGCGGTGTTGCATACCTCTATCGCTTCCTTGTCGCGAACAAAGGCCGGGGACCATATGGTCATTTGGCCCCTTTAACCGAAGCCGGTCCCGGCGATGTTATTCAGCTGAGTTTTGACGGAGAAAATTATACCCATTCCTTGTTTGTTGTCAAAGCCGGTAAGAACCCCGAACCGCAGAACATTCTGATTGCAACGCACACATATGATGCAGACAACAGGGCGCTCAATACATACACTTACCGGTCTCATCGGTTAATCCGCATCGACGGAGCGCGACTTTAAGTTGAGCGATTTATAACAAAAAGACCCGGAAGCGCCGTCATCGGTCCACCTCCGTGTCTTTTTGCGTACATATGCCTTGGGGTTTTTGGGTTTGCGTGTTACCGGGTTAAGCGCACCCCATGTTCTTCGCTTTTTTGTATTGAGTTCCCGTTTCTTGCGCTTCGATAGCTTCTCATGCGGTATAAATTTCTCCATATATTCTCCTTTTCCTGTTGTTGCTGTTATTATAATCCAGATACGACTAATTGTCTACGATTCCATTTAAATACTGCTCTTTGGCCAAATTGAAAAAAAATATGACCAAGGGCAAAGAGCCGAATGTGTATGCCCGTCACAGCCGCGCTGACTGTGACGGGCACTCCTCAGGCTTCATACAATCCCATAAAATGCGTATAATCCAGAACATCCGCCAGCCCCGCGAGAACCCTGTTCATCGCGACCTCGCTATAGATGCCGGCTTGCGGCTGAGCGCTGCTTTTATCTGCGTCTGTCTCGGGTAGCGCCACACCGATGGTCCTTCTCCCGTTTTCCTGCATGTTTATGAACATATTTCCGTTATAATGCTCAACAATCCGCATGGCCGAGGCCGTTCCCAAATCAGTTCCGCCAAATATGCCAAATGCTTCCACCGGCTTGTTGCCGCTGTTTTCCATGTTATTACGGTGCTCGGTACCGTTTTCTCGCCCGCAGGCGGTTATGTTCAGCATAATGTTACCGCCATTCTTGCTCAAAGCAAGGATAATATCCCCTCCTCCGGAGATTAGCCTGATGCTGTCGCAAAAAAGGCACAACAGCATATGCTCAAATATTATATAATCTGCCGATATGACTGCATCTTCACATTGACTGATAAAAAGAAAGTCAATACCGCTTTTGTAAAACAAGGAAGCAACGGTTCCGACAAGATTCGTACAAAGGTAATTCAATTCTATTAACCCTGTATCCGTATACCCCGGCCCTCTCCCGGCCATCAGATAACTTTCGATGTTCCGCGTTAACTGCAAAAGTTTATAGTGATTATGTTTCATCATTGCCAAATACGGCAATGTTTCGGTTTTTTTTTGATCTTCAAGCTCATGAAAAAGCGCGGATGCTGAGGCGAAGCATACACTCAGTGTTTCTCTCAGCGTGAAAATAACGCTTTCCATAACCTTTAAATATTCATCTTCTTCGCTGCATTCTGCCGTCCCGATATTATCCGGCTGATTGCCCTCGGGTGTTAAGCAAGCATTAGCATCGGCATCATTGAGCCGGGAGTACCCGGAAGATATCCCCGACGCAAAGGAAGCCCCCTCGGTATCGATTGTAACCACTCCTTCAAGTTCGCTGTCGGTTATAGACATATATCTGAACGGTTTCCCGTCCAAAAGGCGTTTTGCTCCGGCGTCCAAACCGGTTTTCTCGCCGCTTTTTGATGCAATGACCGCAGCGCCGTCATGTTTTGGCATACTGCCGATCATCTCGTTCATACGCCATATGCTCTCCTTTTCAATAAAGGGCCTTTGTACTGCATCATGAAATTTGTTTATTCCTTTCCGACAAGGTACGGATAGTTTTTGTCGATATCATATAAATAATACCTAAATATTTCCTACACACTTGAAATACCTTGTGCTTCGGATTACAATGTTTCCGTATGGATATACTGTGATATGGAAAAACTCAGGCAATCATCAACCACAGGGGATTAAAAAGCGTAACGACTCAGACAAACCGCTTTGCATTCTCCTCCGTGTGCAATTTTCCAAATCATTTGATATTTTACAAAGTGGAGGTATATTATGGCAATCAAAATAGGAATCAATGGATTCGGAAGGATCGGGCGGCTCGTTTTCAGAGCAGGCCTGAACCGCGAAGACATCGAGTTTGTGGGCATCAATGACTTAATCAGTTCCGATTATATGGCCTATATGCTCAAGTATGACACTATCCACGGCCGGTTCAATGGGACGGTCGATTATACGCAGGACAGCTTGATCGTAAATGGAAAAACCGTTCAGGTTTTTTCGGAAAAGGATCCTTCGATTATCCCTTGGGATTCTGTCGGTGCGGATTATATCGTTGAGTCGACCGGTTTTTTCACCACAACCGAGAAAGCATCAGGCCATCTGAAGAGCGGGGCAAAAAAAGTCGTCATTTCAGCGCCTTCCGCAGACGCTCCCATGTTTGTTATGGGCGTTAATCAGGAAAAATACGAAACTTCAATGAACATCGTATCCAATGCCTCGTGCACGACCAACTGCCTGGCTCCTTTGGCTAAGGTCATCAACGATCAGTTTGGCATCAAGGACGGCCTGATGACAACCGTTCACTCTATAACATCGTCACAAAAGACCGTCGACAGCCCCTCATCTAAGGATTGGCGCGGCGGCAGAGCAGCGTCGGGTAATATCATTCCCTCTTCTACCGGAGCGGCAAAAGCGGTCGGCAAGGTTATCCCGTCATTAAACGGCAAACTAACCGGTATGGCCTTCCGCGTCCCCACTTTGAATGTTTCCGTCGTCGATCTGACAGTTAACCTGGAAAAGCCCGCATCATATAATGATATTTGCGCGGCTGTCAAGAACGCTTCTGAAAACGAAATGAAGGGAATAATGGGTTATACAGAGGAATTGGTGGTATCCTCCGATTTCATCGGCGATGCGCGCACATCCATATTCGATGCCAAAGCCGGCATTGCGCTGACCGACACCTTTGTTAAACTGGTCAGCTGGTATGACAATGAATGGGGTTATTCCAACAAGCTCATTGACCTCATCGCCCATATGAACAGCAGGGACAATACCTGAGCATAAACATCGATCAATGTATAGTATGCAGCGAAAGGGGGTACTGTCTCAAAATGTCTCCGAAAGCATCCGGCATTAAAACAATTGCGAAAAACAAAAAAGCTTTTCACGACTATTTTGTTGAGGAGCGCTTTGAGGCCGGAATCTCCCTTTCCGGCACTGAGGTTAAATCCATCAGGCAGGGTGCGGTTAATCTACGGGACTCATTTTGCATGGTCAAAGACGGCGAACTTTTTGTCAGAGGTATGCACATCAGTCCTTATGAAAAGGGAAATATTTTTAATAAGGAGCCCATGCGCCCGCGCAGGCTTTTGATGCATAAGCGTGAAATCATGAAGCTGAGTAACAGAGTAAAGCAAGACGGCTTTTCACTAATACCGCTTTCTCTTTATTTTAAAGGCCCGCTTGTCAAAGTAGAGCTCGGTGTTTGTAAAGGCAAAAAGCTTCACGATAAGCGAGACGCCGAAGCAAAAAAAGACGCGGTGAGGGAAATCGAAAGATCCATCAAAGATCATTAATATCTTTTATCACGGCTTCGTTATACAAAGAATAAATTAAGGAAGGAAATCATCCCGAATGAAACAAAACCCGATCGTTACGATAGAAATGGAAAGTGGCGGAACCATTATTGCCGAGTTATACCCCGATATTGCGCCGAATACCGTCAACAACTTTATTTCCCTGATTCAGTCCGGCTATTACAACGGCTTGATTTTTCATCGTGTCATTCCCGGCTTCATGATCCAGGGCGGCTGCCCGAACGGGACCGGCACCGGAGGTCCCGGCTATTCGATCAAAGGTGAATTTTCCGCCAACGGCTTCAAGAACGACCTCACGCATGACAAAGGTGTTTTGTCAATGGCCAGAACGTCGGCGCCGAATTCAGCCGGCAGTCAGTTTTTCATCATGACATCAAAGTCCCCGCATCTGGACGGTAACTACGCCGCTTTCGGAAAAGTAACCGAAGGACTTGACGTTGTTGACGACATCGTTAACGCTCCGCGCAATCATATGGACAAACCGGACTCCGATCAACGCATGAAGTCTGTAACGGTCGCAACTTATGGCACAGATTATCCGGCACCTGAAAAATGCTGACTTTTTCTATCCGCCGACATAGGTTTATGTAAACTATATCATTTCTTTTGCGTTCCCGGTATTGCATAGCGAACGGATGTATGATATACTATCTGCGTGAACAGATAACATATTCGCCTATTTATGTCGCCTTGCATTGCAAGGCGACATATGAAACGAAGCCTGAGCCGATACCG
>JAAYJC010000015.1 GCA_012523085.1 Clostridiales bacterium | reverse complement strand
TCACCTTTTCTGCTTCTTTTGGATGTGGGCTCGGTTTCGTCACCCTTTTTTATCTACCATCGGTTTCGCGCTCGTTTCTTTCCATTTCAATCAGTCTTTCGTCAGGTGTTTTGCTCATCGCTATTATGGAAGTGAACGGAAAATATCTGATTGCATACGACAATCAGAGAAAACAATGGGCGTTTCCGGCCGGTAAGCGTGAATCAAATGAGAGTTTTCTTCCGTGCGTGAAAGTATTTTCACGCTAGTTTCTTGGGAAAAATTAGAGCGCTCAGGGAAGAGGGCACTTTAGATCGTGAAGAGGCGGATGAATATCACCATCAGGGACTCTCGGGCGGGAACAACTTGGGATAGGATGAAATAGACTATGGATATAAGGACCGATGGTCCGATGATTCGGGAAATCGATAAAAGAAGTTTGGACGATATCTTTCAGATATACCGACAATGTGGGGATTTTCTTGCCCTCGGGCCTGAGCCGGCAACTTCGATGGAAACGGCTATCACAGAGAACAAAGACATCATAACGATTCGTGCGGGCGTACAGGTAAATAATCCGGCTGCAATCGCTTTTTGGGACAAAATGGGGTATACAATCGACAGCGAACCGGAGCTTTTAGCGGATAAAACGGTTGCGGTGAAGCTAAAAAAGGCTATCCGGCACTGATTGCGGGAGCGGCTCTTTTTCTGGACAAAACAAATTTCTTGTGATACGATAGATTATCGTATGCCGATATGGGTAATAATACTATCGGTTTACTATCGATTTATTAGCGATATTGTTATTAGTCGTTTTACGCGCCGGCTGTGAAGGCGCGTTTAAGATAGGAAAGATACATACAGGGCAGGGCAAGGTCTGTTGCGGGCGTGACGGGGCTCGCAAGGATAAATACTCTGGCCACTATTTCATGTGTGTAAAACACACAATACAGTTTTTTTCGGGCCGAAAGGTATCCGGCCTGAAGCTGTGCGAAATGTGCGGAATCTTTCTACATAACGAAGCCTGCAAAAAAGTCAGGTTTCGGTAACTACATATTTTGACCGGGCGAAGCATGAAATCGCTCCCCGGTTTTGTTAAGGAGTAAAAATTTGAATGGCTGAAAAACTGAAAATTATATCATTGGGGGGTCTCAATGAGGTAGGGAAGAATCTGACTGTCTACGAGTATAAGAACGACATTCTGGTCGTGGACTGCGGCCTTGGCTTCCCGGACGGCGAGATGTACGGAGTAGATATCGTTATCCCAAATGTGGCATACCTGGCAAAAAACAGGGAAAAAATCAAGGGTATTGTACTGACGCATGGCCACGAGGACCATATTGGTGCATTGCCCTATGTGCTCAAGGACATAACAGCACCGATTTACGCGACGCCGTTAACGGCCGGCCTCGTGAAGCTGAAGCTGGAAGAGCATCAGCTGATGAACATTGCCGATATCAATGAAATCGCAGCCGGGAAGTCGTTTAAGGTCGGGTGCTACCAAATTGAACCCATCCATGTCAACCATAGCATTGTTGGGGCTGTCTCGCTGGCCATCACAACACCGATTGGTACCGTCATTCACACGGGCGATTTTAAAATCGATGCCACACCGATTCAAAGCGAGATGACGGATCTGACGCGGTTCGGCGAGCATGGGCGCAAAGGCGTCCTTGCTCTGTTGTCGGACTCGACGAATGTGGAAAGACCCGGCTTTTCTCAATCCGAAAGAAAAGTCGGAATCAGGCTGGAAGCATTGTTTGAAAGCTGCAAACATCGAATTATTGTCACCACCTTCGCGTCCAATGTCCATAGAATCCAACAGGTTATTAACGTAGCGGCCAGATACGGACGCAAGGTCGGAATCACCGGGCGCAGTATGGAGAACATGATCAAGGTTTCAAGCGAACTCGGGCTTTTGAAAATTCCGGAGGATACGCTTGTGGACATGGCGCAGCTGAAAAACTTCCCGAAGGACAAGGTCACGGTGATAACCACAGGCAGCCAAGGCGAGGCAATGTCCGCGCTCTATCGTATGGCTTTTGCAAACCATAAACATGTGGAAATTATGCCCGGCGACAGGGTCATCATGTCCGCCTCCGCCGTTCCCGGAAACGAAAAGACCGTGAGCAGAATCGTGAACGAACTGTTTCGCAAGGGTGCCGAGGTGCTGTACAGAAGTGTCGACGAGCTCCATGTCTCAGGACACGGTTTTCAGGAAGAACTTCGGATTATGATGGCACTGACAAAGCCAAAATACTTCATTCCGCTGCACGGCGAGCACAGGCATTTGAAGCTGCATGCCGAGCTTGCGCGCGATATGGGGATCGTTCCGCAGAACATTGTTATCAGCGACCTGGGCAGGATTATCGAGGTCTCTAGAAAAGGCATCAAGCTAGGCGGAACAGTCCAGTCCGGCAGAGTGCTTGTTGACGGGACCGGTATAGGCGATGTGGGCAGCGTGGTGTTGCGCGATCGTAAGCACCTTGCCCAGGACGGTATGATCGTCGTGGTGCTGAGCCTGAGCGGAGAGGACGGCAGCATCATCTCCGGGCCTGATATCATTACAAGAGGCTTCGTCTATGTAAAGGAATCCGCCGAGCTGATGGAGGATATGAAGCATCTTATTCTCGATACACTGGAAACATTTCGAGAAACGAATGTAAGGGACTGGACATCGGTAAAAGCGTCGATAAAAACGACCCTTTCGGCATACCTGTATAAAAACACAAAGCGAAACCCGATGATTCTGCCCGTGATCACGGAGTTATGATATGAATATTCAGATTTTCGGAAAACAGAAATGCTTTGACACCAAAAAGGCCGAACGCTACTTCAAGGAAAGAAGAATCCGATATCAGTACATTGACCTGAAGAAAATGCCGATGAGCCGGGGGGAATTTCAAAGCATAAAGGCCGCTGCCGGTTTGAAGAATCTGATCGATGAACGAGCGGAAGGCGCCGAGATATTGCGATATTTGGCATTTGATTCAGACAGAGAAGAAAAGATTTTTGATAACCAGGCGCTCCTGAGAACGCCGGTTGTAAGGAACGGGCGCAAAGCGACGGTCGGCTACGCGCCCGAGGTATGGGATGGCTGGGACTGAGGTAAAGCACAAGAACCGCCGGATTAATCGATCGATAGGGGAAGGATGAAAAGAACATGGAGCGAAAGGACAAGATCAATTACTACCTGGATATCGCCGACGCGGTTCTCAACCGTTCCACATGCTTACGGCGCCAGTACGGCGCTATCATCGTAAGCAACGACGAGATTATCGCAACCGGTTACAACGGAGCGCCCAGAGGTAGAAAAAACTGCATCGATATCAGTAATTGTACACGGGAGCTGATGAATATACCCAGCGGAGAGCGTTATGAGTTGTGCCGATCCGTTCATGCTGAGGCCAATGCGATCATATCCGCCGCACGAAGCGAAATCATCGGAGGAACGCTATATCTGGTCGGCCGAGAGGTCAAAACCGGCCGGTTGCTTAATACCACAATCCCCTGCTCGATGTGCAAGCGGCTGATCATCAATGCCGGAATCACAGAGGTCATCTGTAGGACATCCGAAACCGAATACGATAGAATAAGCGTCCTCGATTGGGTGTATGACGACGATTCGCTGAAGAATAGTATAGCGGCGGACTATACATAAAAACAACCGGCATGATACGGACAATGTTTAAAGGAGTGATATATAAATGAACATGTTCAACTGGGTTGAGAAAATGAAATGGACCGAAGATAAGAAGGCCTTACCGATTTTGTCATTTCCGTCCGTTCAGTTGCTGTATGTAACCGTTAAGGAGCTTGTATCCAGCAGCGCGCTTCAGGCGATGGGGATGAGAATGATTTCGGACAAGTACAACATGCCGGCCGCGCTGAGTTTTATGGATCTATCCGTGGAAGCGGAGGCGTTCGGCGCCCATACCGTTTATGCGGCCGACGAGGTACCCACGATCATCGGGCAGGTAGTGACGACGCAGGAACAAGCGGAGGCGCTCAAGGTACCGCAGGTGGGAGAAGGCAGGACAGGCATTAATATCGATGCCATAAAGAAAGCCGTCAAGCTGATCGGAAACAAGCCGGTACTGGCAGGCTGCACCGGGCCGTTTTCTCTGGCCGGAAGGCTTATGAACGTCAACGAAGTGATGGTCCACTTATACGAGGAACCTGAGGTGGTGCACACCGTGCTCCGAAAGGCAACCGATTTTCTCATTGCATATATTGAGGAATACAAAAAGGCGGGTGCGGACGGGATCGTTCTTGCTGAGCCGTTGGCTGGTCTGCTTTCGCCGAAACTGATGCAGGCGTTTTCGACCGATTATGTCAAGGAGATCGTCGAAACTACGCAGGAAAAGAGCTTTTTGGTTATCTATCATAACTGCGGAAACGAAATTCCAAGGCTTGTAGAACAGATTTTGAATACCGGCTGTATTGTGTTTCACTTTGGGGATTCGGTCAATATGTCGGAAATGCTCAGGATGATCCCTTCGTACTGCCTTGTCATGGGCAATATCAGCCCATCCAAGCAATTTTTAAACGGCACGCCGAAATCGATCCGTATGGCCACAACAAGGTTGCTGGAATCCTGCAAGCAGTATAAGAATTTTATGATCTCCTCCGGCTGCGATATCCCGCCGTTGACCGAATTTGACAACATAGACGCATTTTTCGAAACGGTCGATTCCTTCTACTACAGGCAAAAGCTCTGGGATATGATCACATAAGCCTATAAACACCCCGATCCTGCGGATCGGGGTGTTTCTGCCGTACGAAGGACGGATTGAACGATGCAAAATTCAGGGTGTATAATCAATTGAGAAAAGAAATATCCGGGGAATGTGCCGCCGGCAGTATAAATGTTGTCTAAACTATTGAAGAAGGCAACAGGGAACGGAGGTATCCGATTTGATGATTTGATGATCATTGAACTGTTTAACGCCCGAAACCATAAGGCAATCGAAGAACTGTCCGCAAAATACGGTAAATTATGCGGCGGCATCGCGTTTCATATCCTGAAAAACCGGCAGGACGCGGATGAATGCGTGAATGATACTTATCTGAAAACCTGGGATTCCATCCCGCCCCAAAAACCGGGCAACCTGCTTGCGTACGTTTACAAAATCGTTCGAAACCTGTCCCTGAATCGTCTGAAATATAACGGAAGAAAAACGAAACACGGTGATCGACGTGCTGTATTCCGAGCTAAGCGAGTGCATACCGGCACCGGACGATGTGGCCGCCTCCGCGGATGATACGGTGAAATGCCGTCGGCTGCTTTTTGCGTGAGCTTGACGCGAAGACCAGGATATTATTTGTCCGAAGATATTTTTATATGGACAGTACGAATGAATTGGCTGAAAAATACGGACTGAAGGCGAGCAATGTTTCCACAAAGCTCAACCGGGTAAGGTTAAGTCTGAAAGAGTATCTTGAAAAGGAGGGCATAACGATATGACCGGTCAGGAGCGGCTGCTAAGCTTGCTGGAATACCTTCCGGATGACATGCTGATGGAAGATGGGGACATTTGCTTTCCCGACGGATATGAGGAATGCTGGTATAACGCGGATGTTGAAGCCATGACAAACCAAAGCGTTATCCCGCCGGTATCGTTTGTATCCGCCGAAACAACCGCGATGGCCGGTTTTGCGGGTACAGAAATATTCTGGTTGAAATTTTCATGGTCCGAAGGCGGAAAACTTTTGGACAGGAGACTCAGAATAACGGCAAAGCCCTCGGACGGCAGCCTGAACAGGGTGACCGGTACGTTTCACAATACGGAGATTTATGGTGCGGCGCTGGAGGATGACCTCGCCGCAATCGGCAAAGAAGGGAGCATCCTGCATCTGTATCTGAACTTTTATACCGGCGGCATGCGCTATACGATAACAGGACAAAATCTGTCTTACGAAGAGATGGAGAATATAACTGTGTGGATGATTGAAGAAGGAATCCAAAAGGACTGTTTTGTACCGGAAAACGGTGTACAGAAAGAAGAATGGTATACGAACCCCGGATATGAGAATTGCCTTTCAGACGAGTCCTTTGGCGCGTATGCGCCTTCCTACATTCCGGATGATACGGACTTTTTGCGTGCAATCCGGAGCTTCAGTCGTTTGGACACCTTGGGCGGGTGGTTCAGGGATGAACTGTTTATCGAATACGATGGGGCCGAAGAGTATACGATCGTATTAACTTGGTCCGACAGCTGGGGAAAAAACGGGTGGGCAGGCCCCATGCTTGATGTGTCCGAGCTGAGTATAGAGGCGATAAAAGAAATGGAGCGGGAAAGATCCCGGGGTACATGGCTGGTTTTCGGCGCTTATTTCGGTAATGTAATGATTTATATGGACAGTTACACACTTAGCCCGGAGGAAGCCTATGCCATCATGACTTCCGGAGAGCAGGATCCGCACCAAGTCGAGTAAATCCTGAGAATGAAAAATTGACGCGGTAAAACGACAGTTTGAAGCTGATTTCGTATGGTATGGATATGTTGCGAAGCTTCATGTTCAGTTTAATAAATGATCTCCAAAGGCTTGCGCCTGTATGCCGTTCAGTCCTATTTGACCTCTTTGTGTACGTTGCCCCGGTATATAGCTGTTCGCAATTCGTTGATGTAGGCATCCTTTTCGGGCATATCGGATTTCAGCGCGTCATCGACAGCTTTGTCAATATCATACGGCACCCTGATCAAGGACAGGGAAAACGGGGAAAGCTCTTTTGCACCGTATTCCCCTTCGATGACCGCATAGGAAGCCTGAGTGATATCCAGGGGGTTTCCGACGCTGCCCGCGTTAAACACGGTTCTGCCGGAAATGTGGTCTATGTACGCCATATGAATGTCGCCGTATCCGACGATATCCGAATACAGATTCAGCGTTTCGGTCGGTTCAAACAGCTTCAGCCGTTTAGTCTGTTCCGAGTCCTGAAATGTCCTGTAAAACATATCGTGGGGAGCCGCGTGGCACAGGCGTATCAGCCTGCCGCTCATATAAAATTCAAGGTATATGGGCAATTCCCTGAGATATGAAAGCCGTTTTTTACCCAATTGCGCCCGGTGCCATAAGGTAAACTCCGAAGCATGCATGGCAATCGCATGGTCCCAGTTTCCCCTGACAACCGCCCGACAGCGGTCGGTGATCATATCCACGGCTTCCGCCGGGCCAGGGCCCTTTCCGGCCAGATCGCCCAGACAAATCAGGTGCTTCAAGCCTCTTTGTTCAATGTCTTTTAAAACCGCTCGAAGGGCGGTCATATTGCCGTGGATATCCGATAAGATCGCAATGCGCTCCATTTATAAACCTCCGGCTGTTATTGGTGTCAGCGACTGTTTTATTATACATGAAGTGTAAAAAAGTACAATGTGTTTGAGGAAGGCGGCCCGCTCTTGAATTTTTACCTGAAGCGTTTATAATGGATTTATTGGAAAATATCAGCGCGGAGGATAAACGAGTGAACGGAAGCCTGGAGGAAACATTATCGTCCTTTAACGAATGTTCCTGCCTAAGGGAGCATAAATTACGCATAAATATGATTAAAATCGGCGAAGGACTCGCCGGTATAACGGGGAGCTTGCTGAAAAAAGCCGGGTTTCCCGAAAGGCTCTTGCTGGTTGCGGATGAAAACACCATAGCGGCATCCAGAGGCCTTGTTGAAAGCCTGAAAACAGCGGGATTTATAATTAAAACGCAAATTTTTGATAATCTGATCAGCGCGAAAATGGAAGATGTCACTATGATACGGGGCCTGTGTCCGAATATTGGCGGCATCCTTGCCGTGGGCACGGGCTCAATTTGCGATGTTTGCAGGTACGCGGCGTTTAAGGAGAGCAAAGCCTTCGCTATTTTCGCCACCGGACCGTCCATGGACGGATTTGCCTCAAACTCCGCGCCGCTGATTGAAAACGGGTTCAAGCTGACTTACCAGGCCAGACAGCCGGAGGTTATCATTGCCGATACCGGGATACTTGCGGCCGCGCCCGCAGAACTCAAGTCGGCAGGATTCGGGGATATGGCCGCAAAATATACGGCTCTTGCGGACTGGCGCATTGCGCATCTGCTGACCGGGGAGTATTATTGCCCGAGAGTCGCGGAGCTCGTTTTAAACGGGCTGAATAGGGTGATGAACCTTGCAGACAGGGTGCTAAAAAACGATCCGGAAACAGCGGCCGCCATGATGGCAGGGCTTGTGATGACCGGTGTCGCGATGTCCTTTACCGGGAACTCCCGGCCCGCCTCGGGCGCGGAGCATGTGCTGTCCCATTTCTGGGAGTGCAAGAAGCTGCAGGCAGGGGAATGGCCGGATTTTCACGGAAAAAAGACGGGTGTCGCGTCGCTGCTGATCACCGAGCTATACCGGAAGCTTGCAGGCCGCCCTTCGGTCGGAACGCATGCCGATGAAACCGACTGGGAAAAGGTCCGTGAAGCCTACGGCGGCCGGCTTGCCGAAGAAATGATGAAACTGAACAGACCGGCCACCGTAACGGATGATATCGATCCGAAGCTTCTCAGCGTAAAATGGCCGGAAATCAGGCGGATTATATTCGATACGCTGCCTGAAACGAATTCTCTCCGCTCGCTGCTTATACAGGCCGGGGCCGCGACGGAGCCGCGTGATATACATGTGGACGATAAGCTTTTGGCGCAGGGTTTAAAATACCATGCGTACATGAGAAACAGGGTGAACCTGACACGGCTGATGCCGATGCTTAGCATAAAGGATGATGATAAATGAAGGCAAAATTCAAGGCGCATAGAGACTATGTAATCGGCGAAATTTCGCCGAAGCTGTACGGTTCTTTTATCGAGCATCTTGGCAGGGCGGTATACGGCGGAATATACAAGCCGGGCCACCCTTCCGCCGACGATATGGGGTTTCGGCGCGACGTGCTGGAGCTTGTTCGGAAGCTTAATATACCCATCGTCCGGTATCCCGGCGGCAATTTTGTGTCCGGTTACAACTGGATGGACGGTATCGGCGACAAATTTAAGCGCCCCAGACGCGAGGAGCTTGCCTGGTCGAGCATCGAAACAAATCAGGTCGGCATCGACGAATTTCAGGAGTGGGCGTCGCGCGCGGGCAGCGAGGTTATGCTGGCGGTTAATCTCGGCACCGGTACGGTGGAGGACGCTAAGAACCTTGTTGAATACTGTAATTTTGAAAAGGGCACCCAATACAGCGATTTAAGGCGCGCAAACGGGTTTGAAAAGCCTTTTGGAATAAAGACCTGGTGCCTTGGAAACGAGATGGACGGAGACTGGCAGATCGGGCACAAGACCGCGTCGGAATACGGGCGCATCGCCTGCGAGGCGGCTAAGATCATGAAGCTTGTCGACCCTTCAATTGAGCTGGTGGCCTGCGGCAGCTCGCATTCCGGAATGGAAACCTTCGGGGAATGGGAAGCCGAGGTGCTAAAGCACTGCTGGGCGTATGTGGATTACATTTCTTTGCACAGCTATTACGGTAACCGCGACGGGGACACCGCTTCATTTCTCGGCTGCTCGCTGAATATGGACGCCTTTATCAAAAGCGTCGCTGCCGTCTGCGATTATATCAAAGCGGTGAAGCGCTCCGACAAGACAATGTATTTGTCTTTTGACGAATGGAACGTATGGTTTCACAGCAACGAGCAGGACAGTAAAATCGAAAAATGGCAGGTTGCGCCGCCGCTTCTCGAGGACCTGTATACTTTCGAGGATGCCCTTGTGGTGGGTTGCCTGCTGATTACTTTGCTTAAGAATTCGGACAGGGTGAAGATCGCCTGCCTTGCGCAGCTGGTCAACGTCATCGCACCGATCATGACCGAAAACGGCGGGAAAGCGTGGGCCCAGACGATTTACTGGCCGTTTTTGTATACCTCCCTGTACGGCAGGGGCACGGCGCTGCGCTGTATCGTCGAGTGCGACAGTTATGAGACCAAGGCATACGGGACCGTGCCCTATGTGGAGGCGATAGCGACGCGAAACGAGAGCGAACTGACCATCTTCGCGGTGAACCGGAGCCTTGAAAATGATATTGAAATGGAGCTGGATCTTTCAGACTTCGGTGAAATGAGCCTTGTCGGGCATATTAAGCTCAATTGCGCGGATCTCAAGGCAGTGAATACCGCTGTACAGCCCGATAAGGTGATGCCGTCGAAGGGGAAGACGGAGAATATGACCGCGACGCTGGAAAAGCATTCGTGGAATGTGATACGGTTTCGGATAAAGTAAAAAAATCCGCGGAGGTTTTTTATATGAGCAAATACGCTATAGGAGTGGATTTCGGAACGCTGTCGGGGCGCGCGGTGCTGCTGGATCTGAAAACCGGCGAAATCATCGCCCAATCCGTCAGGGACTATACCCACGGGGTGATCGACGATGCTCTGCCCGGAGGAAAAAAGCTCGGCCAGGACTGGGCGCTGCAGCACCCTATGGATTATCTCGAGGTGTTTTATGACGCAATACCCGATATCATGAAGAAAAGCGGCGTTTCTAAAACCGACGTGATCGGGATGTCGGTGGACTTTACCGCCTGCACGATGCTCCCGCTGGACAAGCGGTTCATGCCGCTGTGCTTTCAGGAAAGATACCGGGACGAGCCGCATGCTTATGTTAAGCTTTGGAAGCACCACGCGGCGCAAAAACAGGCAAATTTTTTGAACGAAATCGCGCGGGGGCGGGGGGAGCGTTTTTTGAGCCGGTACGGCGGCAAGATATCCTCCGAATGGCTGATACCGAAGATCATGCAGATCCTCGATGAAGCGCCCGAAATCTATGAACAAACTCATACCTTCGCCGAGGCGGCCGATTGGGTGACCTTCATGCTGTGCGGAAGCTTTATGCGCAACGCCTGCACGGCCGGCTATAAGGCGCTCTGGCACAAACGCGAAGGTTATCCGGCGAAGGCGTTTTTCCGCGCTTTGGATCCAAGGCTTGAAAACCTTGTTGAAGAAAAGCTAAGCGGAGAGATCGTTCCGACGGGCAGGCGCGCGGGTTTTCTGACCCGGGACATGGCGGAAAAACTCGGCCTTCATACAAATGTCGCGGTAGCCGTTGCGAATGTGGACGCGCATGTATCACTGCCGGCCGCCGGTATCACCGAGACCGGAAAGCTGCTGATGATCATGGGCACCTCCACCTGCGATATTCTGCTGGGCGATCAGGAAAAAACCGTAGAGGGTATGTGCGGCGTCGTGGAAGACGGCGTGATCGAGGGTTTTTACGGTTACGAATCCGGCCAGAGCTGCGTCGGGGACCATTTCGACTGGTTCGTGAACCATTGCGTGCCGCCTGATATGTTTGAGGCAGCCGAAAAAGCGGGGGAAGACATACACGGGTATTTGACGCGCAGGGCGTCCGAGCTGTCTCCGGGTCAGAGCGGACTTATTGTGCTGGACTGGTTTAACGGAAATCGTTCCGTTTTGGTGGACGCCGACCTTACCGGCCTTATGCTTGGCATGACCCTGCAGACAAAACCGGAGGAAATTTACCGCGCCTTGATCGAGGCGACGGCCTACGGAAAGAGAATAATAATCGAGGCTTATGAAAAAGCGGGCGTACCCGTCCTCGAGCTTTACGCCTGCGGGGGTATCTCCTGGAAAAACCGCCTGATGATGCAAATCTATGCCGATGTTGCCGACAGGCCGATTTATATATCGGCCTGCGACCAGACCCCGGCGCTCGGCGCCGCGATGTTCGGCGCAGTTGCGGCCGGAAAGGCGGCGGGCGGATATGACAATATCGTCGAATGTGCGAAGGTGATGGGCAAAATCAAAGAGACCTATTACCCGATACCCGAAAACATCCGGGTATACGAAAAGCTGTACGCGGAATACAAGCTGCTGCACGACTGGTTCGGGCGGGGCGGGAACGACGTGATGAAACGGTTAAAGAAGATAAAATCGGAGGCGGAACATGCTTGAAGCGCTGAAAGAAAGAGTCTGGGCGGCCAATCTCGAGCTGCAAAGGCAGGGGCTTGTGCTGTTTACCTGGGGGAACGTCAGCGCGGTGGACAGGGACAGGGGGCTTGTGGTGATCAAGCCCAGCGGCGTTGATTATGACAAAATGAAGCCGGAAGACATGGTGGTGGTTGATTTTGACGGGAAGGTCGCGGAAGGCAGGCTCAATCCTTCCAGCGATACGCCCACGCATCTTGAGCTTTACATGGCGTTTGAGCAAATCGGGGGTATTGCGCATACGCACAGTAGGTACGCCACGGTTTTCGCGCAGAGCGGCAAGGAGATACCGGCTTTGGGAACGACGCACGCCGATTATTTTTACGGTGGTATTCCGTGTACAAGGGCGCTTACCGAGAGCGAAACGGCCGGTGATTACGAAAAAAACACCGGGCTTCTGATCGCCGAAACGTTTCATAATCAAAACGGCGGAAAACTTGATCCCGGCGCAATACCGGCATGCCTGGTTAAGCATCACGGCCCCTTTACATGGGGTAAAACCTGTCAGGACGCCGTGTTTCACGCGGCGGTTCTGGAATACTGTGCGCAGATGGCGCTGATGACCGAACTGCTTGCCGAAGCGCCGCCGATGCCGAAGCATCTCCTGGACCGGCATTACCTCAGAAAGCACGGGAAAAACGCGTATTACGGACAAAAGGAGCAGTAGATGATGAGCAAACCGTACAAGCTGTATTTTATCACCGGCAGTCAGGATCTCTACGGGGAAGACACACTGAAAAAGGCTGCGCAGCACAGCCGGGAAATCACTGAGCATTTAAACAGCCGGCTGGGGGACGCCGCGCATATCGAATGCATGCCGGTTGTGCGCAATTCAGAAGAGATTGCGGATACCTGTAGGAAAGCTTCCTGCGACCGGGACTGCGTCGGCGTTATCGTATGGATGCACACCTTCAGCCCGGCAAAAATGTGGATTAAGGGGCTGCAAAGGCTTCACAAACCGTTATGCCATCTACACACCCAATATAACGAGACGCTCCCGTACGATACGATCGATATGGATTTTATGAACCTGAACCAGTCGGCGCACGGAGACCGGGAATTCGGATTCATTCTGGCAAGGCTCGGCATAAAGCGCCATGTCGTCGTCGGATACTATAAAGACGAGCGGACGGTTTCGGAACTCCGGCGGTTTGCCGAGGTCGCGAAGGCGATTAGTTTTTCCGAAAACCTGAAGCTCGCGATGTTCGGAAGCAATATGCGCGAGGTCGCGGTCACGGACGGAGACAGGGTGGAAAGCCAGATCAAATACGGCTGGGAAGTCAATTACTACGGGATCGGCGATCTAAATGAGCTTGTTTCCAAAGTTACCCCGGCCGAAGCGGAGGAAAAGCTCCGGGATTACCTGTCCATGTACGAGCTGAGGACGCAGGACACCGGAGCGGTTTTAGAGCAGGCTAAAATGGAGATCGCGTTAAGGCGCTTTTTGCATAGCGGCGGCTTTAAAGCATTTACGGATACATTTCAGGACCTGCACGGCTTAACGCAGCTGCCGGGACTTGCGGTCCAGCGGCTGATGGGAGAAGGATACGGCTTTGCGGCCGAGGGTGATTACAAGACTGCGGCGCTTTGCGCGATACTTTGGAAAATGGCCGAATGCAGGGCCGGCGCCACGGGGTTCATGGAGGACTATACCTACGACATGAAAGACGGGCTGGTGCTGGGCGCGCACATGCTGGAGGTTTCGCCCGCATTCGCCGCCGACAAACCCTCAATTGAGGTGCATCCGCTAAGCATCGGAGATAAAAGCGCACCCGCACGGCTCGTGTTTAGCGGCATACCGAAAGACCGGAACACCTGCGACGCGATAGCGGTCTGCATGACGGATATGGGAAAAGGGTTCCGGATGATCTGCGCTGAAATAGAGCTGGTAGCGCAGCCGAAACCCATGCCAAAGCTGCCTGTTGCCAGGCTGATGTGGAAACTGAAGCCGGATTTTGAGACGGGCGCAAAAAAGTGGCTGGAAGCCGGCGGCGGACATCATACGGTGGTATCCAGCGCGCTTACCATGGAGGATATTGAGCTGTTTGCGAAATTAACGGATACGGAGCTAATTGTCATCAAATGAGAGATTTTACGTTTTACTGTCCGACCGAGGTGCTGTTCGGCTGCGATACGGAACTGAGAACAGCGGACGCGGTAAAAAGATACGGCGGCAACAGGCTGCTTGTGGTATACGGAAGCGAAAGCGCCGAAAAAAGTGGATTACTTGACCGCATCTGCGGCACGCTGGAAGAGGAAGGCTTAGCGTACAGCCTTTTCAAAGGTGCGCAACCGAATCCGCGACTGGACTTTGTTGAGCGTGGTGTAAAAGCGGCAATTGCGGCGAAGGCCGATATGATCCTCGGCGTAGGCGGCGGAAGCGCCATAGACGCGGCAAAAGCCATTGCGCACGGTGCGGCGAATCCCGACAGCGAATTATGGGATTTCTGGCAAGGAAAAGAAACGCTGGTGAAAACCCTCCCGGTTGGCGCAATTGTCACAATACCGGCTGCGGGAAGTGAAACCAGCGATTCTTCCGTTTTACTTAACGAAGCGATCGGCATCAAAAGAGGCCTGAGCACACCGCTCAACTATCCCAGGTTTGCCGTTATGAATCCCGCACTGGCCGCAACGCTTCCAAAGTATCAGGTTGCATGCGGCGTAACGGATATTTTAATGCATACGCTGGAGCGGTATTTTTCACCCGTTACCGGTAACGCCCTGACGGACGAGATGGCGGAAGCATTGATGCGTGTTGTGGTCCGTTTCGGAAAAAGGGTTGTTGAAGATCCTTCCGATTATGAAGCGATGAGCGAAATGTTCTGGTGCGGCAGCCTTTCGCACAACGGCCTTACGGGGCTTGGCGGACTTAAGGATTTTGCAAACCACCAGATCGGACACGCGCTTGCGGCCGTATATGACAAGGCCCACGGCGCCACCTTATCAGCGGTATGGGAGAGCTGGGCGAAATATGTGCTCGGCATAATTCCCGGAAACGCGACCCCGAAGAATCCCGAACGTTTTGCGCAATATGCGAAGAATGTATGGGGAGAAAAGGATGCGGAGGCGGGTATATATAAAACGGTGGAGTTTTTCAGGGAACTCGGTGTTCCAACCTGCCTTTCCGAACTGGGGATCAGTATTTTATCCGACGAGCAGCTTGATAAGCTGTCAGATCGTTGCAGCTACGGAAAAACACGCACTATAGGGAGTTTTATGACGCTGTCTTATCGGGATATCCGCAATATTTACGCAGCGGCCAACCGGTAAACGGACGCAATAAGCACAGGAAATGAATCCCTTTGTGTCCTTTGCCTCGATGATGGAAATATCTTGAATTCCTTGCCTGACCATGCTATACTCCGGTTGTGAACGGGGGATGGCACCCATAATAAAAAACGGCGCGTTCATGAACCGCGAAATGAACAAAGGGGAGGACACCCATCGAAAAAAACGTGATTGTTACAGATGAGCGGGGAAACAAATATGAAGCGACCTACCCGAAACGGGCTAAAGGTCTTGTCAAAAAAGGCAGGGCGCGCTTCATCGGTGAAAATGAAATATGCCTGACGGCGCGTCCGCCCAATTCATTATTGGAGGATGACTGCATGAACGAGCATACATATACAAGCCCCGCTAACGAAGCGCCTGAAATGCCAAACGATGAGGCGGCTTATTCCATCGGGGGCATTTTATCCCGCATCAGCAGTATTTTAAGCGACACATCCTATATTCGCAGCGCACTGGATACCCTGTCTGAAATCCCGTTACAGGGAGGCCACGATATCGGGGCTGCCAACAAAGCGGAAGCCATTGCCCATGTTGTGGAGGCCAGAGAGGCGACCAATCAGCAAACGCTCAGGTTCCTTGAGCGCATGTACATCGATCTGGTCCCGCAGCGGATACCTCCGGAAATCGTCAAGTTCAGGGAAATTGTGGATTCATTAAAGGGTTTTGAGGATCTTGATGAGGAGTTCGTGGCTGGGATTATCGAAAAGGCTGCGTCCCGGATGCTTTCCGAGCAACCGATTCATGTGCACAACAACTATGCCGCTCCGGGGATACCAAATATAAAATTCGGCGGGAAAGCACCGAAAATGCCGCATATGCCGGAACGCGGCGGAAACCCTTATCACATGGATAATCGTTTCGACGAAGACGGCGAAGACGAATAATCATCAATAAAACAGGCCGCCCCAGAAAATGGGGCAGCCTGTTTTTATTGATGATTATTTAAGCTACTCTTACCGCACCGTAGTAATTGGTCAGGTAATAATAATCAGAAAGGTTGTTTATTTTAACGCATCCGCCGCCGCTGGAGGAATGGATGAACTGTCCGTCTCCAATGTAAATACCGACATGCTCGATGCTGGAGCTGCTGTTGGAGGAGAAGAACACCAGGTCTCCGATTTGAAGCTCGTCCTTTGATACTTGCGTCCCGTCATACCATTGGGAGGAAGCCGTACGCGTGATGGCAATTCCGCTCTGGTTATACAGGTAGTAGGTAAAGCCCGAGCAATCAAAACCTCCGGGCCGCGAGCCGCCGTATACATAGGTGGTGCCGAGAAAATCCTTCGACCAGTTTACGATTTCCTGACCTTTTGTACAGGTACCGGATGTGGATTCTTCCAGAGGAATTTCAATGAAATCGCTGTGAATATAACCGATTTGGCCGTTTGAGTCTGCCTTATACCATTCACCGTCGACGCCAATCAGTTTCACCGATGTACCTTTATAAAGATATGTAATCGTTTCCGAATCCAGTGAAGGCCCCTGTCTTAAACGAACACCGTCTCCGATCAGCCTGCCTTTGCCTATATCATAATCGAGAACCGTTATGTTCTCAAGGTAGGCCGAATTCATATATCCTTTTTTGCCCTGATACAGAACACAGTACCAGTCTTCATCGGTTTTTTCTAAAACAACAACTGGTGAGCCATATGCAGCGCAAGCCAGAATGGTTGCGTCTGTGGAAGCTTCGGATCTGAAATTCAGGGAGGTGGCTGTTACCTTTCCGCCTCCCTGACTGGCGGCTGATGCCGATGAAATCAAAACTACAGCAAAAGCGATGCAGCACAGCATCGTCCGTATCGATTTTTTCATAAAACTCCGTTGACCGCGCGAGGAAACTAATCAGGCTGTATGCGGTGCCGCTGTTACGGTGAGCGGCGCACCGAAGTGTTTACCCTGAGGCGAGTGCACGGGTCAGCCAAACTTCACCCACATCCATTGCGGTGTATAAGCCATCTTTTTCCGTCTTTTTCACGACTCTGTCCCTTGACTTCAGATCGGGATCGGTGTATTGGAGCTGAACGGAAACGCGTTTGGCGACATCCAATTCTTTAACCTTTTCGGTATCCATTATCTGCAGCATGATGATATATTTATCTGACATATTTCCGTAGTAAAGCAGATTATCTTTTCTTAAAAGCGGATAGCCTTTATACTCTAGGAGCTGTTTTGAATCCGACATTGTATCCCCCTTCCTTTAGTGTAACCGAATTGTAACACGTTGTAGCCTGATTGTCAACGGTGTTTTGAAAAAAGTGCATATAGCGGTATTTATACGGAGTTTTATTGGTGAAAATTACATATCATTTACAGGCAAATCACTTCCAAGTCATATTTTGTATTCATTTAGTCATTAAATGGTTACAAAGAGAAAAAGTTCAGGAGGCTAAAGGCTTAAGCCTTTAGCCTCCGCTACTTAATTTTTATATTATTTTTGCAGGTAGTTGTTGAGCAGTTCCGCGAGCAGCTCGTCCCTGTCCAGCCGACAGATAAGCGTTCGTGCATTGTTGTAGTTGGTGATATAAGTGGGGTCTTCGGAGATGATGTAGCCGACAATCTGGTTGATCGGATTGTAACCTTTGACCAAAAGCGAATTATATACCGAAGTGAGTATTTCTTTGATCTCATGCTTTTTATCCACTACGTCAAATTTCCGAGTATACTCATCCATACAATAGCCCCCCAAAGATTGTACCGTCAAGCATTATTGTACAACAAATAAACCTCCGTGTAAAGTGGAATGTACCCAATATTTGTCACAAATATGCCTTTTTCGAAATTTCTACATCATCTGAGCTGTGCATTGAGCTTTTCTTTCAGGCAATCCAGGATATTCGTCATCAAGGGTGCTATATCCTTGTCAGAAAGGCTTTGCGATGATGAACGGAAGGCAAGCGAAAATGCGACGCTCTTTTTTCCGACCGGGACCGGAGGGCCGGTGTACACATCAAAAAAGCTGACCTGCTGCAAAAGACTTCCGCCTGCTTCCTTGATGCAGGCGCTAAGCGAAGCGACTGTTATATTGATGTCGCATGTTACCGCAATGTCGCGCAAAACTGCCGGATATCGGGGAAGCGGCGTATATAGTGTTTCTTTAGCGCGATACCGGAAGATATGGTCAAAATCCAGCTCGGCGGCGTAAACCGGGTGATCGATACCGAAATTTTCCGCGGTTTGCGGGTGAATCTGACCGAAAATGCCAAGACAGTCATCTTCTACGTATAGTTTTGCACAGCGGCCCGGGTGATATGCGAATTGACCGCTTTCGGCCCTAAATGTCGGGTCGATTACACGCAGGCTGTCAAGAACAGCTTCGATGCAGCCCTTGAATGCATAAAAATCCATGTCCAATCCGTATGCGCCAAGCGCGAGGATGGTTTTTTCGTCCGGTAAAGGCTTTCCGTCTTGCGGTAGAAAGATTTTCGATATTTCATAGAGCCTAACGTCTTCATTTCGGTAGCTGTTATTTCCGGCCAGCGTCTCCATCATTGTCGGCAGAAGAGTCGTACGCATGATGGACCTGTCTTCACCCAGTGGATTGAGAATAAGGCCGGCATTCCTCAGCTTGTGATCGGGCGGCATGTTGAGCTTGTCGAGTAAGGAATGTCCGATAAAGGAATAGGTCAGGATTTCCGAAAAGCCCATACCGCGGCAAAGTGCGCCCGCGCTGCGTTCAAATTGCTGGCGTTCAGAAAGACCGCCTTGCACCGTAGCGCCGCGCAGGGGCGTAGATTCGATCTCATCATAGCCATAAAAACGGGCGACCTCCTCGGCAATGTCCGAATAATGCGAAACGTCTGAACGCCAGGTCGGTACCGTAATCATATTTTCCTCAATCGAAAATCCCAGATTTGTCAGGCAGTCTTTCATAAAGCTTTCCGGAATATCGGTGCCCAACAGGCGATTGATTTTTTCCGGTTCCAGCTTAACGGTAACCGGGGCGCTGTCTGATGCGATAACATCCAATACGCCATCCACAACCTCGCCTGCGCCAAGAAGCTCAACAAGCTCACAAGCGCGTTCCACGGCGGGCAGAGTACCCAGCGGATCCAGACCTTTTTCAAAGCGCGAGGAGGCGTCTGTCCGCATACCGAGAGCGATTGCTGTTTTCCTGATGGAAACGCCATTGAAATTTGCTGACTCAAAAACGATAGTCTGCGTATTTTCGGTAATTTCGCTGTTTTCACCGCCCATGACACCGGCAAGGCCGATCGCTTTGCTGGCATCGGCTATCACAAGCATATCAGGTGTCAAGGCACGCGGGGTTCCGTCGAGCGTAGCCATCACCTCACCCTCAAATGCATTTCTGACGATGATGCGCTTTCCGGAGACACAGGCGTAATCGAATGCGTGCATCGGTTGGCCATATTCAAGCATGACATAGTTGGTAATGTCCACAATGTTATTGATGGGTCTGACACCGCAGGAACGAAGCCTTTCACGCATCCAGGAAGGAGATGGGCCGACTTTAATGTTCTTGACGAATCTGGCCGTATAACGCGGGCAAAGCTGCGCATTTTCAATATTAATATCCAGATAATCCGTTATGCTGCCGCCCGAGCCCTTTACCTTCGGATCGGGAAGATTCAGAGACACGCGAAAAACAGCGGCGCTTTCACGGGCAAGGCCGCGCATACACAGGCAGTCGGCGCGATTGTTTGTTATCTCAAAATCAACAATGCTGTCGTCAAGTCCGAGAACCGGCCTGATATCCTCACCGATAACGCAGTTTTCCCGTATTATAAAAATCCCGTCTGAAGCCGCGTAAGGGTAATCGTTGACCGTCAAGTTGAGTTCGCTGAGGGAACAGAGCATACCCTCTGATTTAACGCCCCGGATATTGCCTTTTGTGATCTTTATCCCGCCCGGTAAGGTTGCGCCATGCAGCGCGACCGGAACAATATCGCCTTTGCTGACATTCTGAGCGCCTGTGACGACCGTAATCGGTTCGTCCCTTGAAACGTCGACCTTGCAGATGAATAGGTGATCTGAGTTTTCATGCCGGACAATATCCAAAACCTTTCCGACAACGACATTGGTAATCTCTCTGCCCGGACATTCTATTGTTTCAACCTTAGAGCCGGACATCGTCATCTTTTCGGCGTATTCCTTATCGGTCGCACTAATATGGGTAAAATCGTTGAGCCATTTCCTGGATAGCTTCATATAACAATTCATCCCTTTCTTTGATCAGATTTGGTTACAAAATGGCATATTCTAAAACTGCCTGAGAAAACGCATGTCGTTTTCGAACAGAAGCCTCAAGTCCCGGATATTGAACCGGCGCATGGTCAAGCGATCTATACCGATGCCGAAAGCGAAGCCCGAGTATATGTCCGGATCGATTCCGCAGCCCTCAAGAACCTTCGGATGCACCATGCCTGCACCGAGAAGCTCAATCCAGCCTTCCTCCTTGCATACGCGGCAGCCCGCGCCTTTACACTCAAAGCATTGCATATCAACCTCGCAGGACGGTTCGGTATAAGGAAAGTGGTGCGGTCTGAAACGGGTTATGACATCCTTTCCGTAAAGACTTTGCATCAATGTGTTCAATGTACCCTTCAGATCGCCCATCGTAATGCCTTTATCCACGACAAGACCCTCGACCTGATGAAACATCGGAGAATGCGTTGCGTCAACTTCATCTTTTCTATAGACACGGCCGGGTGATATGATGCGAATCGGCGGGCTTGTGTGTTCCATTACGCGGATTTGAACGGATGAAGTCTGCGTCCGCAAACAGATATCCTCTTCCTCGGTCAGGTAAAATGTGTCCTGTCTGTCTCTGGCCGGGTGCCCCGGCGGCGTATTCAGCTTCGTAAAGCAGTAATCCGACAATTCAACTTCAGGCCCTTCCACAACGGTATAGCCCATTCCGATAAAAATATCGGTAACCTCATCCCATACGGTGGCCAGAGGGTGCTTTTTCCCCACAAAGATTTTTTTTCCGGGTATTGTTACATCCAGAGTTTCCTCGCGCAGTTTTGATTCAAGCTGAGCTTGTTTGATTTCCACCGCGCGGTTCTCCAGGGCATCCTCAATCCGCGTTCTGATTTCATTTGCCAGCTGACCGATAACGGGCCGCTCTTCCGGTGAGAGGCCGCCCATCTGCTTTAAAATGGATGTCAAATCGCCCTTCTTGCCGAGGTACTTGACTCTGAGCGCCTCAAGGTCATTGAGCGTATACGCTGAGTCAATCGCACTTAGTGATGTGTTTTTGATTTCTTCCAGCATGGATTTCATTTGATCATTTCCTTTGATAAAAATAATCCCCCGTCCGAAAGGGACGGAAGATTCCGCGGTACCACCCAAATTCAGTCACGATAACTGCTCTTGAAGCCCGTAACGGGGGCAGGCCGCCGGTTATTGGCCGGAGCTCACGGGCGAACTAAGCGCGAAGGTTCAAAAACGCTTTCAGCCGGTGACGTTTCTCTCTGCATCCGCTTCGTGCGCGCTATTTTCCCGGTCATGGCGATATCTTAATTATTTGAACTATAGCATATATATTAACCAAATTCAATATGAAGTTTTCCTGCAATATAATCCCATCAACATCAGCGCCAGCCGAGAGGTGCCGCATATGGTAATTTTGCCGGTTGGCTATCCGCGTATGGTTTTTTTCAACCGGGAGAGCGCTTCTTCCAGGATTACTCTCGGACACGCGATATTGACCCGCTGAAAACCGCTGCCGCCTTTACCGAACATTGTGCCCTTGTCGAGCCAAAGCCTTGCTTTTTTAACGATCAGTTCTTCAAGCGCTTCTTCACTTAGAAGGAGTTCGTTGAAATCCAGCCAGACCAGATAAGTACCCTCGGGTGCCACCGGCTTAACCTCCGGGATTTCGGTGTGCAGGAAATCGCACATGAAATTGAGATTATCCAGAAGATATTCGTTAAGCTCCGCCAGCCATTGTTTTCCGCCGAGATAAGCGGCTTTGCAAGCTGTCAGGGCCATGATGCCGATCTGGCTGTGCCCGGATTTCGAGAGCTCGTTTTTGTATGCCCGCCTGAGGTCTTTGTTTGGAATGAAGATATTCGAAACCTGAAGGCCGGCAAGGTTGAAGGTTTTGGTGGGCGCGGTGCAGATAATGGTGTTTTGCATAAACTCGGGCTTTACGCTTGAGAATACCAAATGTTTATGTCCCGGGAAAACAAAGTCCATATGTATTTCATCAGATACAACAATCACACCGTGTTTATGACAGATTTCGCCGACTTCAAGCAACTCGTCCCTCGTCCAGACTCTACCCACAGGATTATGCGGGCTGCACAGGATAAACATTCTTACATTGTCATTCAAGATTTTTTCTTCGAAATCCTTGAAATCAATCGAATATCGACCGTTTTTATAGCACAGCTCGCTGACGGACAGTTTTCTGTTATTGTTCCGAATGGCTTCCGCAAAAGGATAATAGACAGGTTCTTGTATCAATACGCCTTCGCTCTCGAACGTCAGAGAACGGATAGCGATGTTGACGGCGTAGACAACACCGGGTGTTTTTACAAGCCAGTCCGGTTCAACCATAAAGCAGTGTTCATTGGCAAACCAGGTTTTCAATGCGTCAAAATAATCCGGACCGCTGTCCGAATAACCGAAAACCCCGCTGCGGCATCTTTTTATCAGTGCCTCGACCACGCAATCCGGGGACTTAAAGTCCATATCTGCGACCCAAAGCGGTAGTATATCTTCCGGCATACCGAGTATTGCGGCAAGATCGTATTTTACCGAACCCGTATTCTTTCTGTCGATCAATTCATCAAATCGCGATGCCATCGGCAAATCACCTGTTTCTGATAGATTATGATCATGATAAGGGATAACGGGTTTGTTGTCAATCAACTCATGACCTAAGCATATACGACGTCATATACGATTTGAAGCAGCGGTGTAATTGACGAAAGCCCGCATCTGGAATATAATCAAAAAAAGCAGCAAAGGGTAAGTTTATGTTGTTAAGTCAGGTCCAACGGGTGCGGCCGGAGCCGGATTATCAGCCTCGGCGACAGATTAATTTGGCCGCCTGATGGCGGAATGGGAGGTCAACGTGAAAAGGACGAATGATATATTCATTGAGGAACTGATTCGCAGAGGAAGAGGCTCAAAGGAATCAATGGCTAAATTGGGCGCGGTTTTTCTCGCTTTAGTATTGATTCTAATCGCGTTTAAATTCACCAAGATTTTTTTCCCTTTCTTTTTTGCGGTTATTTGTATACTGCTTTTCTTTACCTTTAAATATACGGTCAAAGAGTTCGAGTATTCCTTCATCAATGGCGAACTGGATATCGATGCGATTTGGGGTATGCGGAAAAGAAAAACCGTGTTCAGCGTCAGCTGCAAAGAGATTAAGATAATGGCGCCGGTATCCGATGATGGCAGTGAATTGTCCGGGGAATATTCGCTCAACCTGGACGCGTCAATTTCGAAAAAGAGCAAAGACAGATGGTACTTCATCTGCGAGAAGGCGGACGGCAGCCGGAGCATCGTCTATCTCAATCCTTCCGAAAGGTTGAAAAACGCGTTTAAAACATATCTCGGCGTACGGATGAGAGGCCATTAAATGCAGTATATATCATTATGTTTAAAAGGCCGCGGGCGCAAGAGCGCGCACAGATGTGGGCATTTCGCCCACATGACCAGAATACCGTTTATCAATTTAGATGAAGAACAGTATTAATCCAAAAGTACGCCATACCATAAGGATTGCCGTTTTGGCGTCGGAACGGAGGAAAGCATGCGGCTGTATACCTCATCGCAGATGCGGGCGATGGACAAGTATGCGATAGATAACTTAAATATCCCGTCCACGCTTTTGATGGAAAACGCGGCGAAAGCGGTGGCCGATACCGCTCAAAGAATTGCAAAAAATAAAAAAGCCGCCATATTTTGCGGTAGCGGCAACAATGGCGGAGACGGAATCGCTGCAGCAAGAATATTATTGATTGCAGGATTTGAGATCAAAGCCCTGCTTGTATCAGGAAAGGATAAAATGACTGAGAATTCCTCAGAGATGTCGCGCAGACTGATGGAAGCGGGAGGGATCCTTGAGGATTTTCAACCTGATGATCCGGAGCTTTTTGCATTTTTATCCGGTTGCGGCGTGATTATTGATGCGATGCTCGGCACGGGGCTTAATTCGCCGTTGCGCGGAGCCTATCTAAAAGCAGTGGACATCATAAACGGGCTTAATGCACCGGTCGTCGCGGCCGACATACCGAGCGGGGTTTCGGCGGATACGGGTGAAATACTCGGAAATGCCGTCATGGCTGATGTAACGGTCACATTTACCGGAAAAAAAATCGGCAATGCGGTCGAACCGGGTAATGTGTACAGCGGGGAAGTTGTTGTCGCCGATATCGGCATCCCTGCAGGCAATGCCCCTGAAACGTGCGAAAAAGTCTTCTCGATGGAGCATGAGGATGTTAAAGCCCGTCTCCCCAGAAGAAAACGCATCAGCCATAAAGGCGATTACGGAAAGATTTTTATCATAGGCGGCAGCGTAGGTTATACCGGAGCGCCATTTCTGGCAGCCCGGGCCGCGCTGAGAAGCGGTGCCGGCCTGATTCGTTTGGGTGTTCCCGCGAGTATCTACCCCGTTATTGCATCAAAATGCGTGGAGACAATGCCATTTCCGCTGCAAGATGACCCTTCGGGAAAAATTGACGAGAGAGCGATCCCGCAAGTGATCAAGGTCCTCGGGGAAAGCGATCTCTGTCTGATCGGTCCGGGCCTCGGCAGATCAGATGGGGTGGAGAAGCTTGTCCGGGCGGTTTTGTGTCATGCCCGCGTCCCGGTCGTGCTCGACGCCGATGGAATAAATGCCGTCTGCGGGAATATAAATGTATTGGACAGGGCGACTCATCCTTTGATATTAACGCCCCATGAGGGTGAATACAAGCGGCTTGGCGGTATCCTCGGGCGTGACAGGATGAAATCGGCTGCCGAGTTTTCAAATCGGCACGGATGCGTCACGGTACTGAAAGGCCATAGAAGCATCACGGCATTTCCCAACCGAAGGATTTATATCAATACCACGGGAAACCCCGGCATGGCGAAAGGTGGAAGCGGCGACGTGCTTTCAGGTATCATTGCGGCTTTGATTTGTCAGATGCCTCTGGATTGCGCGGTGCCGTCGGCTGTCTGGCTTCACGGAAGAGCCGGAGACATCAGTGCCCGGCGGTTCGGTGAGTATTCGATGACGCCTTCGGATTTGATTGAAGCCCTGCCCGAAGCGTTCAAAGAGATTGAGTAAGGAGGTCCCTCCCATTGAAGCGAGCATGGCTGCTTGCACTAATGATAATGCTCATCATGGCGGGTTGCGCGGGCGGAGGCTCGCAGGACGGGGAAAAGGTGCTTGATATCAGGGCAAAATACATTGGAGCCACCGTTTTTGACGCGACGGTCGACATGACGGCGGATTATGGTGACAGGGTTTATGAATATAGGCTCTCTTACAGCGGAAACGGGGAGAAGGGAGAACTGACCGTTTTTGAGCCGCTGAACATTAAGGGGCTTGTTGCCCGGATAGACGAAGGCGAGGTCGTAATGAAATACGATGGGGCGACGCTGGACACAGGCGCGTTTTCGTCCGGCGGAGTCAGTCCGGTCGAAGCTTTTCCGCTGATGATTGAAGCCTGGCAAAACGGATTCATAACGGGCCATTTTTCGGAAAAGCTCGGTGAAAATGAATGCATCGTCGCTGAAATTGATTTGACGAGCGCAAACCGGCCGGATAAAATACTGCATAGGGTCTGGTTTGACAAAGATACATATCTGCCTGTTCAAGGCGAAATTACCGTCAACGGATACACGGTAATCAGATGCAAATTTACAAAAGCTGATTTACGATAGGACGTGCGAAATTGGAATACGCAAAAAAAAGGTGCTGGGCAGAAATATCTCTTGATAATGTTGAGCACAACTACAGGCAGATACGGAAAATACTGCCCGAGGACTGTCTTTTTATGGGCGTAATGAAGTCCAATGCCTATGGGCATGGGGCGATTCATGTAGCAAAGCGGCTTGAGGATGCCGGAGCGGACTACTTCGGCGTCGCGTTTTTGGACGAAGCGTTGGAACTGAGGCAAAACGGTATAACGAAACCGATTTTAGTCTTGGGATATACGCACCCGCAATTTATTGGCGAGGTCATTGAAAACAATCTGACTCAGGCTGTTTTTGATGCCCAAACCGCCGCTGCATATTCGAAAGCAGCCGGGCTGACCGGGAAAAGGCTGAAGTGCCATCTGAAAGCCGACAGCGGAATGATGCGATTCGGTTTCTGGGGAGAAAACAGATTTGACGATATGCTTTCCGCATTATGCGATAAGCACTTTTATGTTGAAGGAATATTTACCCATTTTGCCGTGGCGGATGACTGCGGGGATGCCTTTACGCGCCGACAGTTTGACGATTTTACCGGGCTGTGCGATCAACTGGAAAAAGCTTCGGGTACCAAGCTGAAAATTAAACATTGCGCAAACAGCGGCGGGATGATAAACTATCCATGGGCATACTTGGATATGGTCAGATCCGGGCTTGCGCTTTACGGCCATTATCCCGGCGCAGATACCGCAGGAATCGACCTTCTTCCGGCCATGCGTTTTTATGCACGCATATGTCAAATCAAAGAGGTGCAGCCCGGTGCAACGGTAAGCTACGGAAGAACATGGCAGGCTGAAGCACCGGGAAGGATCGCTGTCTTGTCGGTCGGATATGCCGACGGCTTGACACGGCTTTTGTCCAACCGGGCTTGCGTGATGATACGGGGCAAAAGAGCGCCGGTCATCGGGCGAATCTGCATGGACCTTACCATGGTTGATATAACGAATATACCGGAAGCCGAGCAGAATGATCTTGCATTAATTTTTGGAAAAGACGATTTTGGATCAATTTTAGTCGAAGAACAGGCAATTCTGGCTGAAACCGTACCCTATGAGCTGCTTTGTGCGATTTCCGCACGGGTACCTAGAATCTACCCATGAAACACTAGTCTTATGTCATATGAATATAATGCATAGGGAAGTCCCTGCGAGCGAGTATATTTTGTTTCGCTTTGTGGAAGAATTACATTAGCTCCGTTACATAAAAATAAGAATGCGCAATGTAACAGAGCTTACATCTTCCGTCGGAGAGTGAAGCTATATGACAAATAGTGTGAGAAGAGGAGATATATATTATGCCGACCTTAGTCCGGTAGTGGGAAGCGAACAAGGCGGTATGCGTCCCGTACTGATTGTACAAAACGATACCGGTAACAAGCACAGCCCTACGGTTATCGCGGCGGCCATTACATCACAGATCAATAAAGCGAGACTGCCGACGCACATAGAGCTGGGCGCCAAAAGCTACGGACTGACAAAGGATTCGGTTATTCTGTTGGAACAGATTCGTACAATAGACAAAAGAAGGCTGAAAGAGCATATGGGCAGGCTCGATGATAACCTGATGAACCGTGTGGACAATGCGATTGCAGTCAGTTTCGGCCTAAATGAAACACAGTAGATAAACGCCTTGGCGCATCGGATGTGTTTTCGGTGCGCCGGCGGTTACATATCCAATAATGAAAAAGCATCGCTGTAACGGCGAATGGTGGAGTTACATATGAAAATTAAAAAAAGACTGGTTACGGCTTTATCGGTTTTTGTCGGTCTCGCTTTGGCTGTAGGCATATGGGCGGTTGCGTCAACGAGTTACGGCAGCCAATCCGATCCGCTGATAACGCTGAGCTACTTAACAGATGTTTTAACCGGACAGATAACTGAAAAAGTAAACACAATGATCGATACCAAGTTATCCGAGCTCAGCGATGAGCTGAATACAAGAATAACCGCGCTCGAGAATCAAAGCGGCGGCTCGGGAAGCTTTTCGAAATTCTCTGTGGTGTCCATAGCCGGGGGACAAACCCTGACAGGAGAGGTTGGAACGGAACTGATGCTCAGGGTAGGTACAGCCCTCTGCTACGCCTCCGGATCGCCCGGCCTGATTGATACGACTACCGCAGGAACGCTTGAGAACAACGGGAGCATGGTCACGAACCATATGTACATGGTAACAATCAGCGGACGCGGAATAAAAGCCACGTCAAATGTCATGGTTTTGGTCAGGGGAGAATACACTGTCAGCTGAAAAGACAATACTATCGGGGATGATTGCATCATAAGCTATAACAGCCGGATGGCCGTTATGGCTTATATTTTTTTGATCGGAATCAGCAGGAGGTATATGCGATGGAAAACGCCGGTTTATATAAAATAATAGACGATGGGGAGTATATCGGGGAAGTAAATGTCTATATGCAGGGCATTAAGATCGTCTTTGACGGAGAATGCGTTACCGATAGGCAGGGGCCGTTTCGCCTTGCCGCCGTATCGGGAGGCAAGGCCGCTCCGGTCGGCGTTATGATTCCGGACGGTGAAAAATTTACTTTCAGAAGGAGCTATTCCAAAAACACCCTGTCGGAGCTTGGCATTGGTGAAATAGAGGAATTCATTCTTACCGGCAATGATCGGCGGGAGGACGGAAACTGCGAAGAACCGGCGGCGGACACAAGCGGCAGCTGGCAGGAGGTCACGGAGCCGTGGCGCTTGTTTGCAGACGCGGAGATGTCCGAAATCTGCCGCGGTGTCAAGGGAGGGTTAAAGCGCATGGAAAACAACGGGGAAATCAGCTTCGCGGTTCCGCTGGAAAGAGAGAGGCCGTTTCCGGCAATGCCGATATTTTGTTTCGGTACATACATGAAAATCTGCGAAAAAGGATATGTTGTATTCTGTCTGAAAGACGGTGAATTGATCCGTTGATGCGGTCTTCCGGCGGCAATCGGATCGGCATAAACGCTGTGTTGACGAAAGTACAGACAAAGCATATAATGTGAAAAATATGGATTTTGCGGATATTTACTGAAATTCGTTAAAACAGCGCGAAGCCGATGACTTTGTGTAAAGAGAAAAGAAGCCTGCGGCTTGACCGGTTTCGGGCGTAACGTTTTGAGTTGAGGATGAATATGATGGTTTTGACGGGATGAGACGGCTTTGCAAAAAAAAGAATCGGCGGTAAGCTAATGGGCGAAGAACAAATGGATAACCGGAGGATAATGAATTGCCTTGTCACCGGAGGTGCGGGTTTTATCGGCTCTCATGTCTGCGAAATTCTGCTGAGGACCGGAAATCGTGTGATCTCCGTAGACAATTTCAATGATCTCTACACCCCGGCGTATAAACGCGAAAACATATCTGAGGTCACCCATACCGCAAAAGCGCTCGGAGCCGGGTTCCGGAGTGTGGAAGGTGATATAAGGGACATATCCTTGCTGGAATCGGTTTTCAATGAAAACAAGCCGGATACAGTGCTGCATCTGGCCGCGTGCGCCGGGGTCAGGCCCTCAATAGCCGACCCTCTTTTATATGCTTCGGTAAATATTATGGGAACAATCAATATGCTGGAATGCGTCAAAAGGCATGGGGTCAAGAGTTTTGTTTTTGCTTCGTCATCCTCCGTATATGGAAACAATGAGACAATACCATATTCGGAAGCTGATGCAGCCGATCAACCGATTTCTCCTTATGCGGCGACCAAAAGAGCCGGGGAGCTGCTTTGCCATACCTACAGCCACCTATACAAGGTGAATACCGCGTGCTTGAGGTTTTTCACCGTCTACGGACCGAGGCAAAGACCGGACCTCGCCATATACAAGTTCGTGAAGCTTATCAGTGAAGGGCGGAGCGTACCCTTTTTCGGTGACGGCTCGACAGAAAGAGATTATACGTATATTGACGATATTTCGGAGGGCGTCTTAAAAGCGGCTTACTGGACGACAGAAGGTTCCGGAAAATATGCGATATTCAATCTGGGGGAGTCGCAAACCATATCTTTGACAGAAATGGTTACGGTCCTTGAAGAAACGCTGGGTAAAAGAGCCGTGCTTGATCGGCAGCCGCTTCAGCCGGGGGATGTAAAAAGAACATGCGCGGATATATCCAGCGCCGCGCAAATCCTCGGTTATGCACCGAAAACAAGCTTCCCGGAGGGTATAAGGCAATTTGTCCGATGGTATAACAAAAAGAGGATTAATTAGGGATAATTTCGCATATCGGAGTAAATATTGAAACAGAGTAAAGGTCTATAAAGAACAGACAAAGAAATCGGCTGCTTCCTGTCAGATCGGATTTCATGAAGAGGGGTAAACAATGGCTAAAGATACGAAAAAGAATAAAAACAGAAAAAGAACATGGAAAATCATTTTGATCTCTCTGGGCGGTCTCATTGTATTTGCCTGCCTGACTGTTTTTCTGACCGCGCATCACTACATATCGAAGCTGAATTATGTATCCGGCGACACGACTCCGGTGGTAACGGCGGGATTGGATATCGGTGTCGCTGACGAGCCGGAAAATAATAGCGGAGAGCAGATCTCTCAAGAACAGCTGGAGGAAATGCAAAACGAAATCGACGAAAACATCAATGACGGTGAAATATATGGGGAGGACGGTGTCTTAAATGTTCTGCTGATCGGAAGCGACACCAGAGCGGCAGGACAAGCCGGCCTTTCCGATGTCATGGTTTTGATATCGATCAACAAGGAAAATAAGGAAATATCGCTGATTTCCCTCATGCGGGATATATACCTTTATATACCAGATTACGGCTACAACCGCATAAATGCGGCATATGCGTTTGGCGGGGCAACGCTTTTGTGTGAGACGGTCAGGCAGAATTTTAAAGTCGACCTCGAATACTACGTGGAAACGGATTTCTATTCCTTTATTGACATAGTTGATGCGCTGGGCGGCGTAACGGTCGAGGTCGGCGAGCAGGACATCGGTAATATCAACAGCAGCATAAAAGACATCAACCGGCATTTGAACCTTAACAGAACAGACGGGCTGCTTGAGTCAGGGGGTACGCAGAATTTGAGCGGAAAGCAGGCGCTTGCCTATGCCCGTAACAGGAGTTTTGCCGACGGTGATTTTACCAGGACAGAGCATCAAAGAGAAATCATGTCTGCGCTCAGCTCAAAAGTGTTTGATTTAAGCTTGAATGAAGCTGACGAGTTTCTCAGCGCATATTTGCCGCGGATCACCACCAACATGCCGGAGCTGAAAATTCTGTCGCTTCTGCTTAAGCTGGCATCATACAAAAGCTATGATATCAATCAATTGGGCATCCCTCTTTCCGGCTCATATGCATTCGTTAACATAAACAGCATGGATGTGCTGCAAATCGATTTCGAGGAAAACGGCAAAGCGATTAAAAATATGATTTACGGTGAGGATTAAGCGCTGAGGATAAATAGAAAACTCGAAAAGAGATAAATAAAATGATCAATCCATTTTGTATGAAAACACAGCAGATATCCTGCAGGCGGCTGAACAATACGGGACACCGGTCTATCTATACGATGAGGGCATGATCGTGAAAAAGTGCGGCGAAGCGCCGAATATGCCCAGCGCATTCGGCCTCACTGTTCGCTATGCGATGAAGGCAAATTCCAACAGGACACTGTTGCCGATCATTGACCGGCAGGGGCTTTACATCGATGCAAGTTCATTAATTGAAATCAGGCGTGCTTATATTGCGGGCATAGACCCCAAAAGGATCATGCTCAGTACGCAGGAGGTTCCGGAAAACGAGGACAGGGCGGAGCTTGAACGATTTATTCTCAACGGCCTGACATACAATGTCTGTTCTCTTCGGCAGCTATATTTGATCGGGGATTTTGTACAAAAACACGGACTTGATCTCAGCGTCAGAATCCACCCCGGAATCGGCTCGGGCGCGGATCCGTTCATATGGTGGCAAAATATCGATCTTGAGATGGCGATCCTTGAGGAGTATTTTCCATATGCCGAAACGGTCAATTTCGGCGGTGGTCTGAAGGAAGCGCGCATGCCTGACGAATTACCGGTGGATATCGCAGAGCTGGGTGAATACGCGAAACAGAGAATAAGACAGTTTAAGCAAAGGACCGGAAGAAAGCTTAGGATGGAAATCGAGCCCGGCGCTTATATCGTCGCCAATGAAGGATACGCAATAACAAGGGTTATCGACAAAAAAGAACGGGGCCGGACGGACTGAGCTTTATAGTTACCGATAGCGTTATGGAAATCAACGCGCGCCCGTTGCTGTACGGCTCTCGGCACCCATTCTATATTGTAACAAAAGACGGACGGCTGCTGTATTCCGATTTTTTCGGCAGCTCAACATATCAGGCGGTTATAACGGGCAAGTGCTGTGAGAGCGGGGATTCCCAATGCCTTGGCATAAATGGCAACAACACGCCGAGGGATTTAGCGGAGCCGGAGAGCGGCGACTATGTCGTAATCGGGGGAGCGGGGGCGTATTGCGCGTCACTTACGTCGCTCAACTGCAACTCACATACGCAGATTCCGGAGGTTCTGCTTGAACAAAACGGAAAGCTAAATTGATCAGAAAGCGGCAGACGCTGGAACAGATCATGGAAAACGAGCTCTAAAAGCGCTCAGTCCGTTTAATCGTTAGCGGTACACGTAAATCAGCTTACCATCCGATCCATTTTGCGACCGTATGGGCGGTTTCGGTCGCATGTTTGATGCCGCCGGGACCACCGTCGCAATCGCCTACCGCAAAAAACAGCGGAGCTGAACCGCTCAGCTTAATCATTTCGTCAGTCAGAGGGATAAGCCCGGTGGCATTGATGACAGTATCGGCCGCAAAGAAAGCTTCCCCGTCCGGGCCATGGCAGCAGACGCCGTCTTTTGCGATCTTAACGGCTTTGGTATGAAAATGTATCGGCACGGACAGCGTCTTCAGCTTGAGCCTGACGACGGGACCTTGACCGTACGGGCTGCCTTTGATGGTCGGTCCCATCTCAATGATCTCGCTTTTTTTGCCGAGTATGTCAAGATAAACCGCAAGCTCCGAACCTGTGAGACCTGCGCCGAGAATTATGATTTTGCCCTTAGCTTTATCCGGATTTCTATAGATTTCCGCTGCGGTATAAACATTATCCGCATCAATGCCTTCAATGCCGGGTATATTGGGTCTCGATCCGAGCGATGCGATAACGGCGTCGGGGGTGACGGTCTCGATAAGTTCGTTTGTTACCTCACAGCCGAGCCTGACCTCGACACCAAGCCCGGCGATTAACCGCTTCTGCAGCTCGATATATTCGGCCAGATGCTTCTTGAAGGGGACATTCCGCTCGCACAGAAGCACGCCGCCCAGCTTCTCGCTCTTTTCGCAGAGAATGACCTTGTGCCCCTGCCGGGCACAGGAAACAGCGGCCTGCATACCACCGATGCCGCCCCCGGCTACCAAAACGGTCTGCTTTTTTTGAGGCTGCTTACAGCGGAAAAACTCGGCTTCTCTGCCGGTCTCCGGATTTAATGCGCAAAAAATCCTGAAAGAGGGAAAAAGCCCCTGATTGCACTCAAAACAGCGGATGCATTTTACAATCTCATCGTCTTTGCCCGCTCTTGCCTTGTTGGGCAGGTCGGGATCGCAGATTAAAGCGCGGGCAAGGCATATGATATCCGCTTTGCCCGATGAGATGATATCCTCCATCATAACAGGATCCACAATCGCACCGACGCAGGCCACAAGTGACTTTTTTATGTGTTTCTTGATATCGGCCGCATACTTAACATTACGCCCGTCCGGCTCGAACATAGAGGGCGCCCAATACAACGAGGATTCCTTCATCGTGGTTCCGTGGATACCAACGGAACAGTGTATAATATCGGCGTGCCCGTCCAGACACATGGCATATTTAATGCCCTCTTCCTTTCCGTACCCGTCCTCAAACTCCGTGGCCGAGATCCGGAATTCCACAGGGAAACCCCGTCCGCACTTTTCATGAATCGCATCGCAGACGGCTGCGGCAAATCGGCCACGGTTTTCGGCAGAACCGCCCCATTTATCGGTACGCTGATTGGTGACCGGACTGAAAAACTGCTGCGGTAGCCAGCCATGTCCGCCGTGGATGGTCACCATGCCGAAACCGTAGTTCTTCGCCTTCAGCGCGGCTGCGGCATAGTCCTCAATGGTCTGTTCTATCTGCTCTTCGCTCATTGCGTAACAAGGCTTGGTTACATCGTCGTCAACGAAACCGTCGGAAGGACCGAAGGCTGCGTTTGAATACCGTCCGGCGTGCTGAAGCTCCAGAGAGGCCACTGCACCCTGGCGGGAAACCCTGTCCGCCAGCTTATACAAAAACCGCATATGCACCTCGTTGGTCAGGTCGATGCTCATCCCGCCCATCCTGCTGAGCGGTGGATTGATATGACATTCCCCGACGGTGACGGTTGCTGAGCCGCCCATTGCCTTTCTCTCATAATAGGCGATCCAGTCCTCCGTCGGTGTATGGTCAGAGTTGAAATCCATTGATCCGGTAGGGGAACCGAAAATACGGTTACGGAAAATGACATTTCCAACCTTTACAGGCTCAAACAGCTTCGGAAATTTCAACATACTTACACGCTCCTTGTCTTTTTCTGAATTCCGGAAAAATTGTATCATAACGGTTTACGTAAATAAAGCGAAGGGCCTTTATTCAATTGCTCGATATTTGGGGTTCGACAAACACAGACAAAACGGGACAATTAATCAAAAAAAGTTGCATATTTGACAAGATTCGTATACATTGGTAATAGGAGTGAGCTTTATACGGTGGTACCTGCTCTATGGCATATGCGCAAATAATAGCAGGCCCGGATATAAAGGTAATAAAACATATTATGAAACTTTATGTACCGCCGATATGCGGTCGGAATGGGAGGCAGCATGAACAGCATGGCTAGATACGGCAATATTCACGGTTATCCGTACTGCCCGCCTAAAAGTTTTGAAATGATGGGCAAAACATGGCGATTTGTGATTGACGGCAGCGGTGAACTGCTCTTGATTGTTACAGATGAAACAAACCTTACTGTTATAAAGCCCGGAGAACCGCCGCAGACTGCGCCGTATCTTTGCATGAAAGCAGACGATACGGTTTATCTGCTCTGCACAGGCTCGGACGAGCATACCATGATTATTGTTCTGGACACCGGGAAAAACCTGGTATCCTATGTTACGCTGGGTAAGCCGGGGAATAAACAGCCGGAAGCAAAGATTCATTTCGGTGCGGTTGCCCATGAAGGAACCGAGATTCCGGCACAAAGACACTGCTTTACCGACGATCTTTGGGAAAACCGTCTGTGTTGGACCTTCGGTAGCGAGCTTTCCTTTATCCACAGCTATGAATCCGGCTGTAAATGCAGCATTTCCGCGCAAAACGGGCAAAGCGCAATCATGGACGCGAAAGCCGTCCAAATTGGACAAGGTCTGTATTTTCTGCTTATGTGCGGGCAGGAGCCGAACGGCTTTTTTGAGCAAACAAGCTGTTTTTTGATGAATTTCAATCGTATTACTGCTGTGGGGTTTGCCTTCGGGCCGGATATGCGACCGGAGCCTTTTGGCGCTATCGGAAGTTTTGAATAAAAGCGAAACCTTGTAAGCAAGGTCCGCCTTGCGGCTTTTATTAAACACATTCTGTCGGTTTTGCATTGTAAACATGCGGTCGGATACGGTTTCATCAAATCGGATTGAAGCTTGTTATCGCGGCCGTCTGTCCGCGGAAATAGTCTTTCGAAGAGAGTTTCGCTGTTTACAGCGAAGAGAATTTCGCTGTTTACACAATATTGATTTTTCCGCGAATGCAAATATGCTATACTATATATGACAATTGCATTGAGAAGATTTGCGGAGGATAAAACATGAATATTGCGCACTTTCTCGTTCCAAAGCAAAACGTCGCGTTCCTGTATAATGATTTTACATTGCGCCAGGGACTTGAAAAGCTCAGAAATAACGGTTATTCGGCTATTCCTGTTTTAACGCGAGCCAACGAGTATGTCGGAACAGTCAGCGAAGGCGATTTTTTATGGAATTTGATTGACAGCCAGAAAAACAGGGAACTAAAAAAGATAAACATCAAGAACATGGAGGGAATTATGGTCAGCGAAATTTTGCAAAAAGACACCAATTCTCCCGTCAGAATCACCGCAACGATCGAAGAACTGATGTTGAAGGCGCTGGACTACAATTTCATTCCGGTAATAGACGACCGCAATATGTTCATTGGGATCATTACACGAAGAGATATCATCAGGCATTTTATTGATAAAAAAGACAAACTTCCGGCTTAGCCGGAAGTTTGTCTTTTTACAAACCAGTAATTTTGGATTATCTGCCGTATTTGTCAGCCAAATAGAAGTAGCAGGAGGAAGCCCAGGCGGACCAGAACAGGCCTCTTTCGGCATAAGCCGTTAAACTCCGGTCTTCATGTCCCGTCAATGCGTTGTGGATATGGAAAAAACCGTGGTCGCGCAGGATGGCACAGTATTTGTTCGCCGCATCCTTTGCAAGGTCGCCCCGACCGCAGGCCTCCAGTGAAAGAATCATCAGAAATTGCACTGGAACAATTATGCTGCCGCTTGTGAATCCATGTTTGAAGTATTTGCTCGTTAGACCCTCACTGGCAAGGCCGTAAGGGGTATCGAAGCCGTCCGGGCCATACATGAATGTTATGCTTTTGTCAATGATGTCCTGCGGCAGGCGTTTGCCGAGGAAAAGCGCCGTATACAGCGATATCGTATGGGAGTCCGACTGTTGACCGGTTTCGGCGTTAAAGGCAAACCAGCGCTCTCCGTCCCAGAATTTTTCGACGATCTTCGAGGTCAGTTCTTCGGAACGGCTCATCCAGAGCTTGTATTCTTCTTCAGGCCTTCCGATTTCCCGGCCCAGCTTTGCAACGGCTTCCATTTGAAGCGCGAGGGAAGCGTTGAGACCGGGGCACGCACAGGGGAATCCGACATTGAAGTATGGCGCATCCTCCCAGCCGGTTTCGACAATATTCTGGTATTCAACGAGGCCGTCTCTGTCTCTGTCGCGGTGGATGCGGAAGAAATCCGTCCACTTTACCATGCGCTCCCACAGCCAGACCTTGCTTTCTGTTCTAATACCGCTGAGATCGAGGTTTTCCATCATCCAGAGCAACACTCCGCCGTGTATGGGCGGTTTCATTCCGATGCTCGGGGCTGCGCGATAGCTCAGACCGTCGTACGGGCGGCCGTTTACATCCTGATAATCAAAGGCGGAGCAGAATATTTCCCAGGCAAGGTTGACATCGCGGGAAAGCCAGACCGCCTGCATCGGCTGTTGCCATAAAAAAGCAGCTTCAAAAATACAGTGGATCATTTTAACCATCGTACGCTTGTAGGAGGCTTCGCCATCCGGCTCAACCATCATGCTCCAGGTCTGCCAAAGCGCCTGCCTGCGCGCGCTTTCATATTTCGCGGGAAGACTCGGCATAATCCTTGCGCAGAAATCCTCAAAATCTGCTTTAACGGAGTTTACACAATCCTCATAGGAGGGGTACTGATCCATCGGTCTGTGCAGAGGATCAACCATGTATTCTTCAAAACCGAGCTGCAAAACGCCGTTTTCATCGGGTGACATTTCCATATAGACCGGATTAGATTGCGTCAGCTTGCCGGTAAAGGGTAAAAGCACGAGCCGGGCCGGACCGAAATCGAACATGCGGGCTCCGCTGTCTTCCATCAGGTTAATCGAGCCGGGCGACAGGAAACTCATGGTCGGTGTAATCCGAAGCGTAAGGCCATCCGTGCCGCGGCACATGACGAGCTTACGTTCGCCGATACAAAAGCGGACGGAACCCCAAACCGATTCCAAAATCACCTCATATGGCGTCGTGGAGATTACACAGGGGAGAACGGTCCCGTCTTTGACGAGTTCCAGCTTTACCTGCCGAAATCCGTTGCTCTTTGACATATCATAGCTCGATATTCTGCAGTTGCAGAGCCAGAGCGTGCATTTACCGTACAGGTCTTCGCCGTGATTGTCGTTGGCGAAGGCAAGGAAAGAACCTCTTCGGGAATACGGCGCATCGAGCAAATCGACAAACAGACTGCTTTTGATCATATCAGCTCCAAACTCCGCGGGCATATATGAGCCTGTCGGCTAAGCCGCGGTAGCCGCTTTTACGGCGAGCGGCACGCCGAATTTTGTAATGAAACCGGTTTTCTCTCCGTAAGCCGTGTCAGTCACTGCCGGTTATATCGGCACAGATATCGTCCAGTATGCGCTTGACTTCCTCTTTGGCGGCCAGCATATAGTTTCCGTTGAGCTTGTAGTAGATTTCCGTACCGGCTTTTCTGGACACCTGAACGACAAGGTTTTCGCACAGTGAAAGTAGATAACGGTCAACGGTTGAGCGGGCGATGTATAACTTTTTGGCCAATTGCGAAACGGTATGCTCACCCTTGCGAAGCTCCTGGATAATATCGTATTTGACTTCGTTTCCGAACGACTGACCAAAGGAAATGATACTGATGTTCGTATAATCGCTCCAGCGCGTAATCGTCTGTCTGCTGCTTGCGCCGATAAAGAATAAGTGGTTAATACCGTTGAAGGCCGGTTTGTGAAACAAAGCGAGGTGCTCCATCAGATGAATGGTGAAGTATTCCTCTGCGATACTCATATTGTCCTGAATTTCATACATGCGCTTGATGATAGACTCGTACCGGATATATTCTTCGAAAATCCTGTCGATCATTTCCGGGACGAGCTTTTCGTGAAAGGCCTCAATTTTATTGAAGCAATACGACATGTATTCGGAAAGTGATGCGGCAAGAGACTCAAAATCCTGAAAAAAGTCCACAAAATACACGAGGTTGTTACCATGCGTGTTAAGCAGAGAAAGCGCGTGCAGGCAGCTTTTCATATCACCGGCCAGCACACCGTTTATATCCAGTTCGTTTTGGTAGCCAATCAGATAATACTCGATGCAAAACCGTCTGAATGCTTCGCCACAAAGCGAAGCAAAAAAATCCGCAGGGCGCTGCTGAGAAAAATCATGGGTTTCCCAGAGGTATTTGAACATTAAAGTCAAATTGGTAGACTTCGGATCATAATAGAAAAACGGATACAGTTTGGCGGGCGGGTCTATTTTTCGTTTACCCGCGCGAAACAGATCAAAATATGTAAAAGGGTCTTCTTCCTGATTGCTGAAAATCTTCTCTCTGTATTTCAATGCATTCTGGTTGAAATAGATCATTGTATAACCGATAACATCCATAAGAATGCCCGGTTGCGCCAAGTAATTCATCCAAAAACCTCCCAACCTTACTTAATCAGCCGCTTACTTGAAAAATAGCACGAAGCGGAGCAACTTTCAAGTGTGATTGGCGAATATCGGAAACGGGCATAAATCATTAACCATATTTCGGTGAGGTGATATACGCCGAGGATCTTTGTGAAAATTGTTCAAACATGATAAAATGACAACTGAAATTTGGCAAAAATGCCGATACACAAGAAGAAATACAGGCAATCCGGGAAAGGGATGATTTCTAAAAAAGTTTGACAAAAAATGAAGTTCGCAATTATCGGTAAATTAATCACCAATATTCAGGCAACAGAAAAAACAGGAAGCTTCAGCTGCATAGCCTCGGCAGAAAGCAGGGCTGCAGTGAAGAGCATTACTGAAAACCGGTCAACCGATGTCGACAACAGAAAACAAGACCCGTCGGTCATGCAGCATATCAGGTACAGGATTGACGACATAGTGTAAGTATTAATTGAAAACATGCACATTTGCAACCGATTTGTATGGATTAGCCCGATGACCTGTAACAGAGGATTACCATACCAACATGAAAACAATCCCCAATATTGAGATAGGGTAAAGAATAAATTTGTCATCGCACTGTTGAGAAATAAAGCAGGATTTGTTATTATGTAAGTATAAACACATGTTCAATGTATTTTGGAGGCGATATGATGTTTCAATTTGCACCCGTATCCGACCGTATTAAACGTATCCGCGAAAAGCGTGATATGTTTACGCAAGGCCGCGATATTACAATCAACACCGAACGTACGAAAATCTATACCGACTATTATAAGTCGCACCCCAATGAGTTTCCCTTGCTCAAGCGTGCCGGAGCGCTTCTCGACTGGGCGCAAAAACGAAAAATCTCGGTATTCGACGACGATATTTTCGTCGGAACGCCGGGGCCGGATGAAAAGTGCCTGACGCTGTACGTCGACGGCGGACCCGGCTGGATCAAGGGCATCATCGACGAGAAGACGTTCAAAAAAGCATGGCAGTCCGATGGACCGGTGCATATGAGTGACGAGCAGCGCGACATTCTCAAAGAAGCGATAGAGGTCTGGGAGGACATCAGCATCAGCAAGATGTTCGAGGGCGTGGTCACGGAAGATTTTCTTGACGGCTTCGGGAACGGCGCCTGCATGAACTATATGCTCGATCACAGCGATGGAAAAATACATGCCGCCGCAGGCATACAGGGACACTATGTTGCGAATTTCAACAAAGCCGTAAACGTTGGCTTCGGTGAAGTGCGCAGGCAGGCTCTGAAGAAAATTGAGCAGCACAAAGGAAAAATCAGCGGCGATTATGCAAAAAAGCATGTTTTTTATCATGCCGTCGTCCGCGTCTGCGATGCCGCTATTCTGCTTGCCAAGCGGTATGCGCAAGCTTGCCGCGATAAAGCCGCGACAGTTGCGGATAAAGCGCGCAAAGAAGAACTAAACAAAATGGCGGATTCACTGGACTGGATCATGGAAAATCCCGCGCGTACTTACTGGGAAGGTCTGCAGGTCATTATCCTGTATCAGCTGCTGCTTGTGACCGACGCACAGCAGCACGGCCAATCCATGGGTCGTGTTGACAAGTATATCGGGCATTTTATTGTTGAGGAACTCGAAAAGGGACTGATAACGCCCGAGCAGGCTCAGGAGTACATGGACGCTTTCGTGCTGCGCGTATGCGATATCATGGTCGTGCACGGAATGATGCTCAACAACAAAAGAGTTATCGAGCTAAACGAGAGCGGTATGAACGCATATATGGCGATCTACAACGGCATGACCGCTACGGGAGGCATTGTTATTACAGTCGGCGGCTCAACGCCCGACGGGCAGGACGATTCGACGCCTGCGACATATTACATGCTTCAGACATACGGCAGAATGAAACTTACCGATCCGACAATCGCGCTTCGCATCCATAAAAACACGCCGGATGAAATCTGGCAGTTAGCCATCGAATCCAGCAAGCTCTGCGGCGGCATGCCCCAGCTGCAAAACGATGAAGTCATTGCTCCGTCACTGATTAAATGCGGTTTTTCCAAAGAAGATGCGTACGATTACAGCATCGTTGGCTGCGTTGAACCCGGCGGAACGGGGAACGAGTGGTCGGCGTCCGGTAACAACGGAAGCGACTCGGTTTGGGATATGATGCAGGTCATTTCGCTGATGATTAACGGCGGCGTCAACCCGAAGACCGGAAAGATGGCGCTTCCCTGCAAGCAGTTTTGGGAATATGAAAGTTTTGAGGAGGTCAAAGAGACCTTTACAAAGCTGATGGAATATCTACTGGACTGGACTGTGTCCTACGCTTGTATGTATGAACTGGCCTACTCAACCTACTTCCCGTGCATTGCCGCCTCAACAATGATGGAAGGTTGCATGGAAGCCGGAAAAGACGTGACAGAGGGCGGTGCGAAGTATAACCGTACCGGCCTGACAGCATGCGGGACTTCCAATGTCGCCGACAGTCTGATGACCATCAAAAAGCTTTGCTTTGATGATAAGACGGTTACGCTTCGCGAACTGTATGATGCAATGAAGGCAGACTGGGTCGGATATGAACAGCTCAGACAGACGATCATCAACGAGGTTCCACATTACGGTAACGACAATGAAGAAGTCGATGGACTTGCTTCTTGGGCGCTTGGCCAGTTTGCGGAAATGATGAAACGGAAAATGGGACCCAGAGGCTATTACTCCGGAGGCACCTTTACAATGACGGCGCATATTTATTTTGGCAAAAAGCTGGATGCTACGCCCGACGGAAGAAAAGCGGGCGAACCGATTGCGGACGCAATTTCACCGCGCCAGGGTTTTGACAAGAACGGCCCCACAGCTTACCTCAGGAGCGCTGCAAAGCTGCCGCATCTTGAGCTTGCAAACGGAGACCAGCTCAATATCCGCTTCACGCCGACTGCCGTACAAGGTGACGAGGGAACAGAGAAGCTGAAAAACCTGTTTCGCACCTATTTCAAGCTCGGCGGTATGCAGGTGCAATTCAATGTGGTCGGCACGGATAAGCTTCGCGCAGCGCAGGAAGAACCGCTTGCACACAAGGATTTGATCGTCCGCATCGCCGGTTTTTCGACATATTTTGTCACGCTTCACCGGGAGGTACAAAATGACTTCATAACCCGCACCGAACAAAGCCTTTAATAAGGTAGTAAGGCGCGGCTTGAGGCGGACCACCACCGAGCGAGATTTTCTGAAGCGCCCGGCGGCGGGTTTATCGCAGCATTGGTTAAACAATGAGCAAAAAACTTTTATGAAAATGCAAGAAACTATTGCCAATAACACTGAAACAATCAAGGCAGCCATCCCGGCTGCCTTTGGTTGCGGAGCTGATCCCAAGCATTAAATCATTATAATTGGGAGGTTTGTTTCATGATTTCCGAAAAGGAAAACTATAAAATGCTGCTCAGAGGAGAGATTCCCGAATTCGTTCCGAAATACCGCATGATGGATTGGATGGTTATGCCTTCGCTGTTTATGGATCTTACGAGTCCGGACGGAAATAAAATGAATGAGTTTGGCGTACAGTACGCGACGACGCCCGCATCGATGGGTGCGCATATGGCGGCTCCCGGAAAGGAAATCCTAAAAGATATCAGGAAATGGCGCGATGTGATAAAGACGCCCGATCTATCCAATGTGGACTGGGAAGCACTGGCGAAAAAGGATCTTGAGAAAAAAGATATTAAAAACGATCCTGTGGTTATTTTTGCGGGCGGTTACTTCATGACTTTGATGGACTTCATGTCGTTTACGGAAGGACTGTGTGCGATGCATGAAGAGCCTGAGGAAGTTTACGCGCTGTTTGATTACCTCAGCGAGTATTATCTTGAGCGGCAGCGCGCCATGATGAAATACTACCATCCCGATGTTTACTGCCTGGTCGACGATACGGCGGCCGCACGATTTCCGTTCATCAGCGAAAAAATGTACCGTGAGCTGGTCATGCCATTTCACAAAAAACATGCGGATATGGCTCTGAATGACGGTCTGCTGATCAGCATGCACTGCTGCGGGAAGTGTGAGTCGTTTGCCGATGCCTGGCTCGAAATGGGCGTTTCGGCCTGGGAACCCGCGCAGGTTTCAAACGACCTTGCAGGCATGAAGAAAAAATACGGGCGAAAACTCGCCATCATGGGCGGTTGGGACAATACCGGCCGCATTTCATTTCCGGAGGCCTCCGACGAAGAGCTTCGCGAGGAGCTGTACAAATGCATAGATACGCTTGCTCCGGACGGCGGTTACGCATTCATGGCGTTTGTCAACGGCGATCCGGAAGATGAAAACGTCAAAAGAAAGAACGCAATCATCGAGGACATATACCAAAACTACGCCAAGTGCTATTATCAAAACAACTAAACCCTATGGATGACGGAGATTAATAAAGAGGCGTCGGACTGCTGGTTTTTATCCGCTGTTTCTCCCCAGACAGGCAAAATTTCCGATACACAAAAAAATCTTGAGGCTATTTTGCTAAATCTGCTTTTTGGTTGCCTGCAATAGCTTTTAAAAGCCTACAATAACTTGACGCCGTCGCCAGCTTTACTACTGATTGCCTTTTCCCTGCTTCTTGTGTTATCATATTCATGCGAAGCTCTCCCTTTTTGGTTAATGGTCTTGTCGTGATTCCATTTTACCATATCTGGGTTTGGGCTTCTCTTCTTTTTAGGTCATGTCATTTTAGCGCATATATTATCCCTAATAGCACAAGCCTGTATGGGTCGCTTTTTTGTATAGTTTACATAGTTGGATCCGGTGCTTGCGCATTTATTGGTTAAAAAAAATTTAGCATATTGCCGGTTATAGCATTGCCCATAATTTGGGCAACTACGCGGAGAAACCCGGCTTGCTGCCGGGTGAATGGCAGAAAAAATATTAAATAATGGTTAAAACACTGAAAAAGACTTGCATTGAGCCAGGAAAAGCGCTGCCCGATATTTGGTGATTAATGTCGGGCGTTATACCAATTGTGTTGATTTGATTCCTTTTTTCGGCTAAGATAGTAAAGACTATGCGTTAGCAGATAATAAGGCGTTTTTGAAAGGAGACTATATGAAAAAAAGAATCGCATTTATCCTGGCACTCACCGTAATTGCCGTTCTGTTTACCGGATGCGGCAATGCGCCGGTAGATAGCGATACCTCTTTAATTCCGGCGGACGGTTCCGCATCTCCGTCCCAGACAGAAACCGCGACTACGCCGGATGACGAGCAATCGCCGTACAATTTTGCTGCAGGTAAATTTGAAACGGATGAGCTGGGTTTTCCGAAAAGCACATATGATTACGAATTGCCCATCAGCACAACGGACGAGGTTTTGACCTACTGGACGACCTGCTTTATTTCCGATTTGCTGCCTGAAGAGGGGTATGACGCCATTGATTTCCAGATTGCGGAGCAGGAAACCACGGGAATTGATATAGAGTATCTGGTCATACCCTGGCAGACGAGAAGCGACAACTTTACAACGCTTTTGGCGGCGGATGATTTGCCGGATCTAATGAATCAGGTATCCAATTTTTATGCCGGCACAATGATCAACGGAATAGAAGAGGGCTACTTTGCGAATATATACGATTTCAAAGAATATTGCCCGAACTATCTGTATTTTGCAATATCCCATGATGACGACCCGAATGTTTATCCTACTGTGTTTTTGAACGACACCACAATTTTCGGATTCATAAACATGAAGACAATGGCATTCCCGTCAGCGGGTACTGTCGGAGCGCGAGGCGACTGGCTCGACGATTTGAACATGACAAATGACGATATCGTAACAGTTGACGATTTGTATAATCTGGCCAAGCTGTTCAAGGCGGAAAAAGGCGCGCAATGGCCTTTCTTCATAACAAACAACATTGATATGCCGGGCTTTTTCTCCTGTTATGACACCTACACCTGCCTGAGCAATCCGACACAGGCCAAATTCCCGGGTGCAAATGTGGGACCGAATGGGAAAGTGGAATTTTATTATTCCAACAACAAATCGCAGGCGTTTGTTGCCGAGATGGCCAAATGGGTTTCTGAAGGACTGATAGATCCCGACTGGACTTCCAAGGATACGGGCGAGGGGGATCAGACAATAACCGGTGTTGCCGGTATCGCGCCTCAGATTCCGACCATGGTCGGCGCAACAATCGCGGCAACCGATGATCCGGACTGCTACTGGGTATGTTTGAAAAGACCGATGCTGCTGGAAGGGCAGGTATTCCACCTTGGGGATACCGCAAGCTATACGACCTACGGCGATACCGAGATCAGCGCAAAATGCGAGAACATTCCACTGGCGGTCACCTGGTGTGACTGGCGCTACAGTCCGGCTGGTTCATTCCTTGCCAGCTACGGCGTGGAAGGCACAACATGGGAATATGACGACAACGGTAACATACGTGCGACCGATTTTGTGCTAAGCCATGAGAGCGGCCAATCATTTAACTTCCTGATGACACTGTTTGCGTATAACATGTTTGCCGAGCACGGACTCAAAATTATTGAATCTGAGCTGATGTATGATCCCGACGGCGGAAGGGCGGTTATTGAATGGTACGAATATTTCCAGGATTACGAGTATGACGGCGCGTATGAATGGCCGAAGGGATTCTCGCTCAATTCAGCACAGTCTGAGGAATACATGCAGTATGCGGCAGATCTGGACACTTACATATCAGAGAATGTCATATCGTTTGTCAACGGTGACAGGCCGTTATCCGAATGGGATACCTATATCTCGCAGCTGCAAACGATCGGGCTTGAGCAGGCGATTGCGGTATATCAGCAGGCATATGATGCGTACATCGTGGCCAACGGTTGATTGTGCAGGAGAATTCCGCTGCTGATTATTCCGAAACAAAACAACCTCAAGAGATTTCCATATGGAAATCTCTTGAGGTCACTTGGATAGTCATACACTTTACAGCTCTATTGAAGAACAGTATAATTCTGAAATGAATACATAAATGGAGGATGGAAATGGCCGTCATCATCAAGAACAAGCTGGAAACCGACGGTGTTTACGATACCCTTATGATAAACAGCATCAGGGGCGATGCTCCGCCGAGGTATAAAACACCGATATCCCCAAGAGAAAACTTTTTCCGCTTTCTCAAAAACGACAAACCGGTTTGGTTGCCCAATACCGCAGACTTTATTACCTTTATTCCGAAAATATTCGCGGATAATATAGCGCGTGCCTTTGTTTTTGACAATGAGGCGTTTGATCCGGATAATAACGGCGGCGGACCCGACGCGTTTAACGTCGAATGGGAATATATACCTGCAGTCGGCGGCTCAATGGTGCGGCCCGGAAATCCGGTGAAAATACCCGATATCTCCAGATGGGAAGACTATATCGCGTTTCCCGACCTGAACAAGCTTGATTGGGCGCATTACAGAGCGCTCAACAAGGGGATTGTCGAGGACGATCGCGTAAAGGTCGTATGGGTAATGAACGGCATTTTTGAAAGGCTCATATCATTTATGACGTTTGAAAATGCCGCTCTGGCTTTGATAGACGAGGATCAGCAGGAGCATGTGCACAGGCTTTTTGATAGGCTGTGCGATTTTTATGATGAATTGGTTGATAAATTCCATGTGTATTACGGGGCGGACGGAATCTATTTCCATGACGACTGGGGTTCTCAGAGAGCTCCGTTTTTCTCGGTAGATACGGCCCGGGAAATGATTGCGCCGTATTTAAGACGTTTTTGCGATTCCTGCCATAAAAGGGGGATGTATGTCGAATTGCATTCCTGCGGAAAGATCGAAACGCTTGTGCCTGTTATGATCGAAGCCGGCGTCGATATTTGGTCGGGTCAGGAAATGAATGATAAGGTTATGCTGGTGAAGAAGTACTGTGACCGCATTAAGATCGGCGTGTTTCCCAGATTGCCGATGGATAATGCTACCGACGATGATGTGGTAAAAGCTGTTGAGCAGTTGATGGAAGAGTATAAGGGATGCCTGCATGGGCTGGCAGTGTTCCCGATGCAATTTAACTCAGACCTGTTGTACAGGGTGATTTACGACAGGACATATATGGTCATGTAGCGTTAAAAATGCGCCGGGCTCCAAATACCTGATCGGAGCCCGGTGTTATCATGTTTTTGCGCGGAAAAACGGGCAGATAACCCGAAGACACGGCACAGGTACGGTCTGTTGCGCTGAATGTATTGACAAGTTGACAAAGGAAAGATATGATTATTTAAATGAAAAAAACAGTCCTATTTTTGTTTCTCCCGTGGTAAACCTCTGCAAAGGAAAGCTGAAAAACGACATCGGCTTCCGGAGATAACCGAAGCCTGATTTTTATAGCCATTCCTTTCCCGGCAAGGGAGAATGGTTTTTGTCATTTATGGATTATACCGGAAAGGGATGAACCTTGGTTTGAAAAAAGCGGGAGCCAATAATATTATCGTCAAAAAAGAAAACAGAAACTCGATTGTTGATCTGCTCTTTCAAAAGCATGGGATGAGCAAGCCGGAAATTGCCGGTATACTTGGGCTAAGTCTCCCGACCGTATCGAATATTATCAAGGATTTGATCAATGACGGGCTGGTAAGGGAAAGAGGAATGCTGGCCTCTTCCGGCGGCAGAAAACCGATTGAATTGGTTCCGGTGTATGACGCGAGATATGCGATCGGCGTAAAAATTGAAAACGAAAGCATCAGCCTGATCATCATCGATCTGGGCGTAAGGACAATTTATCAAAAAGCCTTGTTTCTGCCTTTTGAAAATACCGATGAATATTGGAACAGCCTTGCACTTCATCTCCGGTATGCGATTGAGGACAGTATGATCGACGAGAGCAAGCTGCTTGGGATCGGTATCGCCGTACCGGGCGTGGTTAACATAAACAATTCAATGATCGAGGTGGCGCCGACGCTGAAAATCAAAAAAATGCCGCTGGACAAGATCGCAAACAGTTTTCCCTATAAGGTTAAGGTGGGAAACGACGCGAACCTGATGGGCTATGCGGAATTGTACCGGAGAGAGTCTGTCAGCAGTGCGATATGCCTTTTCATCAACAAAGGAATCGGCGGAGCCATACTCATCAACAGCGAGGTTTTCGCGGGCAAGAATTGCAGTGCCGGAGAGTTCGGGCATATGACGATCGTGGAGAACGGAAAGGTATGCTCCTGCGGGAAAAAAGGCTGCTTTGAGGCCTATTGTTCTTTGGATGTCCTGACCGAGTTTGACAAGCGCAATCTCGACCACTTTTTTCAGGAACTCAAGAACAACAACCGGGCGTACCGCGATATATGGAACGATTACATGGAACATCTTACCACCTCGCTGGCCAATATCAACCATATATTTGATTCCAACATCATTCTGGGCGGCGAGCTGGAGAAATATCTGAAGGATTATTTGGATGAGCTGCTTGACCGAGTGCAGGAAAAGTCGGTAATTTCGGACAATAAGGTCCATATTGAGCTGTCCAAGTACGGCAAAAATGCCTGTGAGATCGGAGCAGCGCTGCTGTTCGTGGAGGAATTTTTGAAGATCTGATCCGGCAATCCGTTATGAAAAAAACTTTTTCTCTCTCAGACCTGCGGGCGTGATGCCGAAATGCTGCTTGAACAGCCTGTTCACATGCCCCGAGCTTCGACCGGAAAGCTCGTACATTTTCTCAATGCCGGCTGTAAAATTCTCCTGCTTCTGCATCTGCGTCAGAAGCGACTCGAACCAAAGCGGGATATAATCGTTTTTCTTATCCCTGCAGACCAGAAAATAACGGGTGAGCAACGCCGCGAGCATTCCTCTGATGTGAATGCGCGCGCTTTTTTTATCGAGCGTACTGAGTACCCTGAAATCCTCACAGCAGGACATGAAATGCTCTTTTTCCAATGAGGAAAGCATCGCATAAGGCGGCGTTAAACAGGTCAGAAGCTCATGAAAATCCGAAGGCTCTCCCTGAAAGTCGAGCACTTCCGCAATCGCTTTGTTCATGAATGCTGAATTTATGAATTGACAGTCGTTTTTCCCGTCATATTCATGACAATGTGTGTCCTCCGGCCTTATGAATACCAGCGCGCCTTCGCTGAGCCTCTGCGTCTGACCATTGACAAAATGCAGGCATTTTCCGGAGGTAATCAAGAAAAACTCGTAAAAAACATGATTGTGCAGCGGTGTGGCGTATTTGATTGACTTGATCAGATCAGCATTCGATTCCAAATCCGGATCGATATAAACATCAGGAATTCTGATAGCACTCATCGAATATCCGTTCTCCGGCGAACAAAAAGTGATCAGATCCGGTGTTTCTGCTGGCGCGCGCTCTGCCTTATTTCGCCGGTAATACGGCAGAAATTGCCCTCAACGCCCATTTTCTGCATAAACTGGTCCGATGAGGGGGATGCGATAGAAGATGTCAATTGCAGAAAAAACGGTATCCGCGAATGGGTATGACCAATGGGTATGTCCATTGGTCATGTTCGTATTGTTCAAAAAAACGTCAAAAAATCATAAGATTACAAAAGAATACCATGTTAATATAGCGTTGTGGTGTTTTATGCACCGGTGGAATACATCGAGAACCGTTACCGGGAGGCGCCCTTAAAAAATAGTGATGATTCCACCAAGGGATCGTTTTATCTGCGCAAGGCGCACTGCATGTTTGGTTGGGACTGGGGGCCCAAACTGCCGGACATGGGCATATGGCGGAGCATTTCGATCAGAGGCTACAAGAACGCCAGAATTGAGGATGTTTACATAACGCAAAACCATCTGGAATCTAAGGTTGAGTTGGATGTTCGCATCAGCGTTTTCAATCGGAGCGGGCGGAATGTAAAGGCTGCGGTAAAGATCATCGGACCTGACAAATCCGAAATTGAGAAAACAGAGAATACCGGCGAAAATCCGAAGCATATCCGGTTGGATATTGAAAACCCGAAGCAGTGGTGGCCGAACGGTTTCGGGGAACACCCGCTTTATACGGTCGAAGTGTTTTTGCTTGGCGCAGCGGAAAGCGAGCCGCTGGACAGCAATAGAATCAAAATTGGCCTGCGCTCTTTGAACGTGAAATAGGAAAAGGACAAATGGGGAGAATCCTTCAGTTTTACGGTGAATGGGGTATCGATTTTCGCAATGGGCGCAAATTACATCCCGGAAGACAGCCTTCTGGGCAGGCGCAGCAAAGAAAGAAGCGGGAAACTGATTAAAGACTGTGTGAAGGCCAATTTCAATATGCTGCGCATCTGGGGCGGCGGTTATTATCCGGATGATGATTTCTATGACCTTTGTGATGAAAATGGCATCATTTTATGGCAGGATTTTATGTTTGCCAACGCGGCATATGACCTGACTGACGAATTTAAGGAGAATGTGACACAGGAAGCGATCGACAACATTCGCCGGCTTCGGCACCATGCCTCTCTTGGCCTATGGTGCGGAAACAATGAGATCGAGGGCGCGATGGGCTTATGGGTATTTGACTTGGAATATACGCCGAAGCTGAAGATGGATTACATAAAGCTGTTACAGGTTCTGTTACCGGAGCTTGCAAATACGTACGATCCGAATACATTTTACTGGTATTCCTCGCCCTCCAGCGGTCCGGACCTTTATAACCCGATGGATCAAACAAGAGGCGATCTGCATTCCTGGGGCGTATGGCACAGCCTAGGCGTTTGCAAAATTCGTGGAGCTGGCGCTGAAGAATGCGGACACAGTTTTCAGCGACAACTATTTCGATATCCCGACTTCGGAGGTCAAGATTGTCAAGGTGCAAAAAGACGACTTATCCAAATCGATGACACTGGAAGAGTTCCGGAAAGAGCTGACCGTCCGAAGCATGTATGACGCCTATCTGACATAAAGCGAAATTAAGGGGAAGCTAAAAAGACAGGAGATGTAAAAGTCACCGTCTCCTGAGAGTTTATGCAAATATGGGACGGGGCTGTTTCTCGCCGAAGAGAAGCAACCCCGTCCCATAACGCTATTTAGAAGACGATTTCCGCTCGTTTATCCTCGTCCATGATCATATTGGCAAGCATGTCGTTTTTGAAGGTCCGGGCCGGCAGCAGGCAAAGAATGTGAACCTCCTGCGCGCTGACCGGGTATTGCGTGCCATGCAAAACCATGGAGTTCAGCTTGACAAAGGTGCCTTTGGGTACGATAAAAGCCTCAAGCATTTCGACCGAAAAGGTTTTGGGTTCTCCGAATGCCGCACCGACAAAAATGATGACATCACCGTCAAGCGGTAAAAGGCCTTCGCAGGTATATTGATGGGCCTCCAGGAAGGAGACAATATTCTTTTCAGTCCTGGTGACATGGCATACGGAAACCGTGGGCAGACTGCGTGAATCGAAATCCAGTGTGATCATATCAGGAAAAAAACCGAACGGAGGCAGAAGAGACTTTTTCGCCAGCTCGTCTGTATCCAGCAGGTTTTGATATACGCCGTATTTCTGAAAAGCTTCCGGTGAAAGCTGCCGTGCTTTAATTGTTTTCATAAAATTAGTTCCTTTCTTTTCGATTTTAAGCAGTCATTTACGCCTATAAGCTGTATATGCCCTGTTCGTGCGCATTGTCAAACTTCACGTTCAGATAACGGGCGGCTTCCCGTAAAACGGGCAGATACTTGCCGTATATACCGCCGATATGATGAATGTAAGGGCCGAACATCAGCTTTTCTTCCCAGCGCTTCCAATTGTCCACCTCAAGCCAGACATAGGTTCCGGTGGTTTCGGGACCTGTGGTGGTTTTGCCCTCACCGGCGAACAGAGAATACTCTCCACCCATTTCGTCGAAGCGGCAAAGCGTAAGGTCACCCTGCTTGAGCTCAAATGTTTCCTGCCAGTTGTCCAGACCGGGCTTAGCGTCTTTTGCGCGCAGGGAATACGGGAACGGTCCGCAGTGCCATAAAAGCTCGGCGTTGTCGTTTTGCGGATGGCGGATCGTCAGGTCCGCCAAAAAACAAGAGTCTTCATACAATGCGCAGGCACGCAAAATAGCCATTGTGACAGCGCCGTTTACATCGCATTCGCAGGATATCGGAAAGCCTTCGTCGGTGAGATCGCCAATGGCGAAGCAGGGACATACACCGAAACCGAAGGAGAATGCCGACCAGCATTCAAAGGAGGCCGCGGAACAGTTTTGTTCCTGCATTACCCTGCCGATGGCGAGCTTCAAGGCCGCGGCCTTTTTTAAGCTGTCCTCAAATTTGACTTCGGGCATACCGGGGAAAGGAGGCATCGTTTTGATCGGATCAAACCTTGCTTTAATGCTTGTACAGTAGGTCTCGAATTCCGGGTCGTTTTCATCGATCATGCGCATCGCACGTCCGGTCAGCGAGCTGGGGGAGACGGGTACCGTTGTAATCTTGAAGCGGTTAACCAAATTTGCATCGTTTGCCATAACGCTCAAAAAAGAGGAAGGTCTGTCGCCGATTTTCAAAATACGCAGGCCGTTTATATCCCTGATGATCGCAGAAAAACGGATAAAGTTTAAAAACCCTTCCGCAAAAGCGGGATCATCGGATGCCACATTATATATGTAACTGAAGGTGACGCCATAATTCCGCATGACTTTTGTTGCGGCGAACATACCGCATTGGGTGTCTCTGCCGCGTGCAAGATCGGTGTTCGGCTTTTCGTCGCGCGCACCCCAGACCAGCGTCGGAAGCTTGAAGGCCGAGGCAATGCCGGCTGCGACCGTTTCCTCGCCGAAATCGCAGAAGGGGATAAACAGAGCGTCGATACCGGCATCGGCAAATTTCTTTACCGCTCTCGGCACAACATTCTCCTCCCGGGCTATCCCATTTTCGCAGAGATCGTCGATGTCCACAATGTTCAACAGATCAGGTTTTAAACTGCGGATAACCGACATAAACTTGTCTTTCTGCGTCTTGGCCGCGTCCATGCTCAGAAAGGAACGCTTGACCGGGGCAACGCCAAGGGTAATGATTTTGCCCATGAATGCACATCTCCTTATATAATAAAAATTTTCATGCTAAAGCATTCCTGCCAGGTCTTCGTTGTGCATACCTATGATGAATGTATCAGCTGTTATACTGCGATCGGCCAAAGTGTCGAGGATACCGTTAAAAGTCGGTCGTGCGCCTATTAAAGCCGATTCCAGAGGGGAAATATCGGTCTGGCTGAAAAAGTCGCCGAATATACGCACGTTTTTAATCGTGCCGTTTTTAATGTCCAAAAGCAATTCGACGAAGCCGAATGCGAATTGCTTTTCCGTTTTCATTGTATAAGGCGGCGATTGGCTGTAATTCCATTCCCAGGCTGCGTATTTCCTGTCGCGCAGTTCGTTAATTTCGCCGATTGCATCGCGTGTAAGGTCTCTTTTCATAACGCCTGAGGGAAACAGGGAATTGAGCAGAAGCCTGCGGAAATCACCCATCGTCGCGTCGGTGTGCTCGCTGATATTGGTTACGCGGCTTTTGATGGAAGAAACACCCTTGCTTTGCAGCTTGAGCGTTGACGGTGTCAGGGCCGCTTCAAGGAACTGCAGGTTTGTGTTAAACAGCAGAGTTCCGTGATGCAAAACGCGGCCGTGGCGCGTATACTGTGCGTTACCGGAGAATTTGCGGCCGTCGATGGTCAGATCGTTGCGCCCGGACATCACCGCGAAAACGCCGATGTCGGTAAGCGCACGAAGTACGGGTTTGATAAAATAGACGAAATCATGCGCATTGTCCGTATTTCGGGCGTCTGTGATAAATGTAAAGTTTAAGTTTCCACTATCGTGATATACCGCGCCGCCGCCTGACAGCCTTCGCACGACCTGAATATCATGTTCACACACAAAATTCCGGTTAATTTCAGCAACCGTATTCTGATGCCGTCCGACCACAACCGCATTCTCGTTCTGCCAAAGACTAAAGTAGCTTTCTCGCCAATCGAACTGCTCAAAAACATATTCCTCAAAGGCCATATTGAAAAAACAGTCCGTTGAGCCGGTCTCCAGAAAGACCATCGCTTCACCGCCTATGATAAAAGGTAAGTGTTAAGTACCAAGCCGTGCGCGCCGTATTTTCTCGACGGTTTGGAAAGAGAGCTTTGGCGTATGACAGCTCAGGGGCAGAATTTTTTCGTGAATGGCGTCGAGAATCCATTCCGCTTGAGGATAATACAGGTTTTCAAGCTCGGGGCATGGTGAAATGACATTTGGCGCTCCGATCACGACAGGGGGTGCGTCAAGGAAGTCAAAAGCAAATTCGGTCAGATTGCGGGCTATATCGTTTAAAAAGCTGCCGCGTTCGCAGGCGTCGGAGACAAGCACGAGCCGCCCGGTCTTTTTGACGCTATCCACAAGCAGGCTGTAGTCAAACGGAACGAGACTGCGTGCGTCGATTACTTCAGCGGAAAGCCCCTTGCCAATAAGCATATTCGCTGCCTCGAGACCGGCATATAGGGAAGCGCCGATGGTCAGAATCGTAATGTCCGAGCCCTTGCGCTTGATATCCGGCAGGCCGATGGGAATTTCATAATCCGCTTCCGGTACCGGATGAAACCGTTCACCCATATCGTAAAGCTTCTGGCTTTCAAAAAAGACGACGGGGTCTGTGCCGTTCAGCGCCGCTGTCATTAAACCCTTGGCATCATAGGGCGTTGCGGGAAAACAAACCTTAAGACCGGGGATATGCGCTGTCAGGGCTGTCCAGTCCTGTGCGTGCTGAGCGCCGTATTTGGAGCCGACGGAAACGCGGAGCACCACCGGCATCGTCAGCACACCCGCGCTCATGCTCTGCCACTTGGCCAGCTGGTTGAACACCTCGTCTCCGGCCCGTCCCAAAAAGTCGCAGTACATCAGCTCAGGGATTGCGCGCCCGCCCATCAAGCCATAACCGACCGCGGCCGCGACGATTGCGCTTTCCGAGATCGGCGTGTTGAAGAATCGGTGATAGGGAAGGCTTTCGGTCAGTCCGCCGTATACGCCGAATGCGCCGCCCCAATCGCGGTTGTCTTCGCCGAAAGCGATCAGTGTCGGGTCCTTGTAGAATTTACGGATAATGGCTTCAAACAGCGCGTCACGGATGGAAAATTGCTTGAGCTTACTGATTTCCTTGCCGTCGGCATCAAGGGCAAAACGCGCCTTTGCCTCAAGCTTTTTCACGCGTGTGTTTTCGCTCAACGGCTTCATAGTTTCGGGAACGCCTTCCGCCATGGTCTCACGATGACCGTTGCTGAGCATATATTTTCGGATACTGTCAGGGCTCTTCGTCAAATCCATGCGCGGAGATATTTCATCATCAATGGAAAGACGAAAAATGCGCGTTATGCGCTCTTTGATGTTTTCTGTTACCTCCTCAAGCTCACTTTCAGAGGCAGTGCCTGAACGGAGGAGCTCACCGCGAAAAGCCGCTATCGAATCCTGCCGCTGCCAAGCTCCGATTTCCTCCTTTGTCCGGTAGGTCGAGGCGTCGGTCGCGCTGTGACCCACATAACGGTATGTAATCGTGTCCAGCAAAACCGGGCCTTTATTATCCTCCAGCAGCTTGCGTTTGCGCGAAAAGGCGTCGATGACAGCCAGCGGATTGTATCCGTCGATGCGTTCGGCATGTAGTTGGGTCGGGGATATACCGGCGCCGATTCTGGCGAGGATGTCGTAGGCCATCGTTTCGCCGCTGGTCTGGCCGCCCATACCATAAAAATTATTTAAGAAGTTGAACAGCAGCGGCAAGCCGCCGCGCCGGCCGTCCTCCCAGAGCTTCGTAAATTGATCCTGTGCCGCAAAATTCAGCGCCTCCCAGACCGGACCGCATCCAAGACTCCCGTCTCCGATATTGCATACTACAATTCCGGGCTTCCGGTTCACTTTTTTGAACAGCGCCGCACCCGCCGAGATACCGGCTGAGCCGCCGACGATCGCATTGTTCGGGTAAATACCGAAAGGTGTAAAGAACACATGCATCGAGTTGCCGAGTCCGCGGGCGAATCCGCTTTCCCGGCCAAACAGCTCGGACATAAACCCATAGAGCAGAAAATCGCCGGCAAGATCCCAGATATTTCCGGATGTGTTGCGGGTTTCCACCGGTGCTAGTATCGCACCACCCGATACATCCCTCATGATCCGATACAGTTCGTCCTCCGGAAGCTTTTTGATTGCCGAAAAACCCTTGGCCAGGACCTCGCCGTGGCTGCGGTGGCTTCCGAAAATCACATCGTTTTTACTAAGCGTATAAGCCATACCGACCGCGGCTGCTTCCTGCCCGGAATACAGATGCGCAGGTCCCGTATAAGCGTAGGGTATCTTGTTATACTGTTTGGTCGTGCGTATGCTGTAGAGCATGGATTCAAATTCCCGGATCATTGACATATCGCGGTAGATACCCATCAGGTCCGCTTTCGAATATTCTCTTGCCGCTTCGCGAAACGGAACAGCATATTGATTGAGCAAAATCGGCTGAAATTCAAGTTTACCGGCAGCCCGCGCTTCTTGCGGGTCGACAAATTGGTTCTGGGGCATTTTGTTTCCTCCTGCGACCGTTGTCCTGTCATAAAGAGATAACAGCTTTTATCAATTAAGGCCGCGGTATCATACTAAATTAACATGCGAGACTCGCGTGTGTGGCGTATTGTTTGACTGTGTTTTCCAAAGATTAACGGATAGCCGGAGATAAGGTCAGGAAAAGGCGGCTTCACGGATAATCTCACTGACCGAGGGGTGCGGAAAAATCACCTTTTGCAGGCGGCGCAATGTCATTTGATTTTCAATGGCCATTGAGGACAGAGCAATGATTTCGCTGGAGGGATTGCCGAGCATATGTGCGCCGATCACCCTTTCTTCGCTGACAACCAGCTTGCAGATCCCGTTTCCGTTTTCGTTTTCAGCGACATAACGGCCGCTGTAGCACATCGAAACCCTTTTTTCCGTAGCTTGAATGCCCTTTTCCCGCGCAGATAGCAAAGTTTCGCCGCAGCCCGCGGCCTCCGGGTTCGTGTAAATCACGGATGGGATCGCATCATACCGCATAAAGTCCTTTTTTCCCAGCATCGTGTTGACGGCGACCTCCGCTTCGCGGTAGGCGGTATGAGCAAGCATGGGCCCGCCGATGCAGTCGCCCGCGGCATACACGCCGGGTACATTGGTTCTCATCTGATCGTCCGTGATAATCGCGCCGTTGTCGGTATGGATACCAAGTGTTTCCAGTCCGATGTTATTTATTTTCATGCGTCTGCCAACGCTCATTAAAACTGATTCAGCGTTTAAATCGGCGATATCCTGTACGTTTTCACCGAGCTTGAATGCAATACCCTTTTTTTCAAGGTTTTTTTGCAGAAGATTCGATATTTCACTGTCAAAGGGACCGGCAATCTTGTTTTGCATCTCGTACACGGTAACCATTGAGCCGGCTGAATTGAACAAATATGCCATTTCAAGTCCGACCGCGCCGCCGCCGACAATCGCAAGAGATTTTGGGACGCAGGTCAGCGCTAGAATCTCCCGGTTGGTTAAGCAGGTCTCAATGCCCTTGATTGCCGGAAGAATTGGCTCGCTTCCCGTTGCGATGAGCAAATTTTTGCCCGTTTGCCCGCCAACGCGAAAGCCGCCGTTGTCGCGGCCTTCAATGACCGCGTGTTCGCGTTTTACCGTAATGCTCAAAGATTTCAAAGTAGCCTCAATGCCGCCGACCAGAGTTTCCACAACTTTGTCTTTGTGTAAAACGGCGGCCTTATAATCAAAAACCGGGTTTTGACAGGAGACACCGCTGTAAACCGCACCGCCACTTACATATTCATAAAGCTTTACACTGTGGAGCAAGGCCTTACTGGGTATGCAGCCCTCGTTCAGGCAGACACCGCCCAGAGCCCTCTGTTCAAATAAGCATACGCTGAGCCTCGCACGTGCGGCATGTTCGGCAGCCATGTAACCGGCGGGTCCTCCGCCGAGAACGATCAAATCAAACAAAGAAGATCAACTCCTTCCAGATTCTTGCACAACTCCTGCATGAATCGGGAAGCGGGCGCGCCATCCACCGCACGGTGGTCGTAGGTCAGACTCAGGCCCATGGCCGGATATACCGAGCCGTCTGTTTTGATGCGCGCCGTCACGCAGCAAACACCCAGAATTCCGACTTGAGGCGGATTGATCACCGGCGTAAACATCTCAACACCGAATGAGCCGAGATTGGATAGGGTAAATGTTCCGCCTTTCAGCAAAGAAGGATCGACCGCGCCCCCTCGGCAGTCTTCGGCAGCCTGCCTGATTCGAGAAGAAAGCTCGGATACGCTGAGGAGGTCTGCGTTCCTGATTGTAGGGACCATCAGCCCGCGCTGGGTATCGACTGCGATACCCAGATGGACATGCTCAAAAACGCGCTGATAATCGTCATAATAAAGCGCGTTTAGCTGCGGGTGCCTGAGCAAAGTATAAACGGTTGCATACGATACCAGATCTCCGATTGTAATATTTTCCAGAAACTCGCTGCCGCTTTCCTTGCAGCGTTTTCGGAGACTGAGCAAAGCTGTTGCGTCAAAGCTGTGATGATGCGTTAACTGCGCCAGATTGGCCAAAGAGTCGTGCATATTGGCGGCGATGACCTTTCTGATTTTACTGTGCGGAATATCCCTGTACTGTGAACGGTTTTTGGGAACGGCCGGGGACTGTTCAGCCGGCATGGGAATACCGTTGTCGCTTTGACGATAGGCTGCCCGGACATCCCGTTCAATAATTCGCCCCTCGGGACCGGTCGGTGTCGCGGAGCCCGGGTCTATGCCCATTCGCTCAGCCGTCCTCCGGGCGCGCGGCGATATTCCGCGAGCTTTTATCGCCGGTAAAGCCGAAGCATAAGAAACGAAGTCCAACGGAGCGGCCTTCACACCGGCGGGCTTGATGTATCCGGCTGGTTTTTTCTCACCCTCCGGCAGCGTCCAGCTCTCGCCCGGCTGCCCGATTACGCAAACCGGGTCGGCGACTTCCACCTCATCACCCTCGTCGCAGAGCAAAGCGAGAACAACGCCGTCGGTTTCGGCTTCAATATCAAAGGTGGATTTATCGGTTTCCAATGTAAACAGGAGCCGGCCCGCTGTCACTGCGTCTCCCGTTGATACATGCCACTGCGTAAGTAGAGCGCTCTCCTCACTGACGCCGATCTGCGGCAGTAAAACAAAACTTGCCATGCTTACCTACCTTCTTTCGTGATTTGTGGAAAAGCGAAAAGCGGCGTCAATGACAAGCCGCAGATAAATATCAATAAAGCGCCCTGACCCGTGGGTAGAGCTGTAGAAAGGTATCGTACAGTTTGTCGAATAACTGCCCGTTTTCCGGGATGGGAGCGGTTTTTTCCATCAGAGTAATGGCAGCGGACGCCTCGGCTAAATTTTTGTATGCGCCGACACCGACACTAGCCGCCATCGCAACGCCGAGGGACGTAACCGAGCTGGCCTTAACAGAAGTCGTCCAGACATTGACACCCCAGATATCGGCCAGAATCTGCCGCCAGAGCGCAGAGTTGGATCCGCCGCCGATCACGCGAAGGTCCGTGACCTGAACGGAAAGGCGGTGAACATCCAAAATGCTGCGCAGTGCATAAGCCACACCCTCGAAAACGGCACGGCAAAAGTGCTCGCGCCGGTGGTCGGCGTTTATATTGAAAAACACCCCCCGAGCACGCGCATCAAAAATCGGCGAGCGTTCGCCCTCCAGATAAGGTAGAAAAACAAGGCCGTCGCTGCCGGCCGGAGAAAGTGCCGCCAGCTCATTGAAATGCCGGTCGCTGCTGATATGAAACAGTTTTTTCGCCCAGTCAACGCATCGGCCTGCCGCCTGCATCGTACCGAATATACCGATATCCGCACCGTCCAGAGAAGGGATATCGAATATGCGCATATAAGGGTCGAGCACCGGTCTTTTTTCATTGTAAGACAGCCACGCGGTTGTTCCCAGGCAGCAGTACATGCTGCCTGGGGCGATCCCCGATCCTGCATTTGCGCAGGCTCCGTCGCCGCCGCCGACGATAACGGGTATACCCTGGGTTAAATGAAGAGCGCGTGCGGCGCCGGGCATCAGATGGCCCGCTATATCCGTGCCCCGATGCAGAGCAGGGAGCTTTCTTATATCAATACCCAGCTCGGAGAGCACATCATCCATATAGGTAAGCCGGTGTATATCGGCAAGCTCCGCGTGCGCAGCGTCGGAATAATCGGAGGAATCGATATTACCGGTCAGCTTCGCTGTTAGATAATCCTTGGATTGCAAAAAACGAGACGTTTTAGCATACAGTTCAGGTTCGCTGCGCTTAAGCCAGAGGATTTTGCACAGTGTGCTTTGGGCACTCAGCGTGTTGCCCGTACGGCGGTAAAGCGTTTCCCTACCGACAGCATCGGCTATCTCCGCTTCCTCCGCAACCGCTCGGGTGTCTGAATGCAGCATAGCGGGGCGCAGAGGGCTTCCGTTATTGTCCACCGGTAGGCAACCCAGCATATGCCCCGAAACACCGATGGCCTGCACCTGAGCGCAGACTGCCGGATTGCGCGAAAACAACTCATCTGCACAGTGAGCAGCGCCGGACCACCAGGTTTCGGGATTTTGCTCTGTGGATGAAATCGCTCCGTTCACGGGGGGATATTTGTGTTCCGCAAAATCGACTACGCCGCCGGATTGCGCGATAAGAGTGGATTTGATCGCACTTGTTCCGATATCAAAGGCCAAAAACAGCACGGCGATTCACCGTCTTTCGGTAAAAATAGATGATGTGCTATGATTCGATTACCCTCACGCCAAGGCTTGTCAGTTTTTCATCCCAGGTTGATTTAAGCTCTGCGGACGGGGTATCATAGACCTGTTGGGATTTTAATCCCATACGTACGCTTTTGGACGCAGCGAGCTGGTGGTAGGCCAATACCTCAACGCCTATCAGGTTTGGAAGCCGCGAAAAGAGATCTGCGATGCCCTGAAAGTGATCGTCCCGGTCGTTGAGCCCGCAGATGATCGGGCAGCGAAGCAGAATCGGTGCGCCGACCTCGTGAAGCGCAATCAGGTTTTGCCGAATCAGGTTGTTGCTGACGCCCGTAAACTGCTTGTGCTTTATGGGATCGGTTTCCTTCCAGTCGTACAGGAACAGGTCCGTAAAGGGCAAAAGGGCTTGCAGAACAGAGTATGTACAGCTCCCGCCGGTTTCTACCGCGGTATGCAGTCCCTCTGCCTTTGAAGCGCTGAGCAGCGCAATTAAAAAGCCGGGCTGCATAGTCGGTTCACCACCCGAAAAGGTCACGCCTCCGCCGCTGGTTTCATAGAATTTCCTGTCGCGAACGGCTTCCTTAAGCACATCGCTCACCGTGACATCACTGCCCACGATGGAAAGTGCCTGACCGGGGCAAACCGAAGTGCAGAGAAATTCATTCTTGCAGCCAGCACGGTCCAGCACATGCCGGCCGCATTCAATCCTATGCGCGGAACAAACCCGTACGCAGGCTCCGCAATGAATACATTTATTCTCGCTGAAGGAAAGCAGCCGGTCAAAGGAGATACCCTCGGGATTATGGCACCAGAGACAGTTCAGGGGACAGCCTTTCAAGAAAACCGTTGTCCGGATGCCCGGGCCGTCATGTATGCAGAAGTATTGAATATTAAAAATCCGGCCTTTTACAGACATAGCATCGTCTTTGGTCATGGTAAAGCTCCTTGTGATGGTTTTCCGTACGCAAAACGCTTTGGCTTAATAAGCCCCGGCGAGCCCTCCGGGTGGCAGAAAACCGCCGAAACATCGCCCGACAATACACCCCCCGGAATATTATAGGGGAGGAAGAGCTCGTCGCCCTGTTTTATGGGCAGTCGGCCTTTGTCATAACGTATTTCGCCCTCGCCGCGCAAGACGATGCCCACGCGCGGAAAGCCCGTATCGATAATCGGAACCGAGCCTGAAATATCAGCGTGCGAAAAAGACAAATAACTCATCCGATCAGGCCCGATCAGATAATACGCCTGCCCCACACGCCTGCCCGGATGGTTTTATGAGAAATACGCCAACGCCTCAAACAGATACATGCGGCGGCCGTCGGGCAGCACAACTTCCGCACAACCCAGGTTCATATCCGGGCCCGGGAGAAGTGACCCTGCACGCGTAACCGACCCGATCCGGGCTTCCGAGCCGCTGCCGTCGTTTATGGGGGGAATAATACCGCGCAGCTTATCTATTTCGCGGCCGCCCGTGCCACGCACTCGGTTCGGAACCAGTTTCCATGGCCGATGAACATATTCACTATTCCTCCAATCCGCCGTATAAGGCGGCATATATCGGAAGAAGTTCAGGCTGGCTCAATCGAAGGTCAGTATCACCTTGAAGGCCTCGCGGGTTTCCAGCATGGCGATGCCTTCTGCGGCCTTCTCGACGGGCAGAACAGTAGAGTAAAAATCGGACGCTCTGAGCTTTCCGCTGAGCATCAAGTCAACGATTTTATCGTGCGTTCGGTGTTCTTTATACGGATAACTCATGATCTGGATAGCGGTATTGTTCGGGAGGTCATACAGGTCAAGCGTCGATTTGTTCTTGCCGAGTACGCCGTACACGCATACTTTACCTCCCGGTTTCAAAAACCGTGCGCCGCGCTTGATGATCTCTACGCTCCCCGCTGCGTCTATGACAATATCAAACCGCATACCTTCGAGTATTTTTTCCACGTTGTCCTTATGCGAATTGATGGTCAGGTCGGGGACGGATACCTTTGCGATACGCGCGAGCCTATCGTCATGGTGCCCCACGACGACAAGCGAATGGACATGATAATCCCTCAGCTGCAGGCTGAGCCCCATACTGATCGACCCGTCGCCAAAAATCAGTACATCCATTCCCCCGGTGATTCCGAAGTTTTTAAGCGCGCTATAATTTTCTTTGAATGTCAGCATCATCGCCGCATCCACAAAAGAAATGTCATTCGGAAAGACTTTGCATAAAAAATCCTGAGGATCCGTTGAGATCGGACCGCGGCCGAACGGAGAGCCCGCGTTGTCTTCGGATATCGCACGGATATCCGGTACTACCGCATATTCGATCATTCCGCCATAACTCATGGAAAAGCCGCATTCGGGGATACCCATGGCCAGGGGGCTTACGACCCTGTCACCGGGCTTTAGATATCTGACCTTCGGGCCTGTAGATACGATCTCACCCGCACCCTCATGTCCGAGAACGGCGGGGAAGGAAAACGGGAAGCCGGGCATTTCAGGATGCTCGTAGTGCACGATCTTCAAATCGGTACTGCTGCAGATTCCGCAGGCCTTCACACGCACCAGCGCGTCATAATCGCCCGTCACGGGCATTGGGATTTCGACGAGCTCCACCTTGCCCGGTTCCATTACCGCGACAGCTCTCATTTATTCAACCTCTCTTATCACAAAGCTAATTTTTTACGGCAAAACAAAACGCCGTCCTGGATTCAAAAAGCGTATTCGCCCGAACAACAGGCTGGGGGAAGTGAGAATGCGCTGTCGCATCCGGGAAAAACTGTGTCTCAAGGCAAAAGGCATCGTATTTATGATAAGCGGCTCCGTTTTTGAAGCCGGCGCCGGGCATTTCATTTCCGGCGGTGTAGAGTTGAACGCCCGGCATGTCCGTCAAGACAGTCATGCTCCGCCCGCTCTTTTCATCGCAGACAAAGGCCGCTTCACGGAAGCCTGATCCGCGTAAACAAAAATTGTGGTCGTATCCACTTTGCTGCCTGATCTGCATATCCTCGCTGAACAGCCCGTCGCCGAGCCGTCGCGGGGCAGTGAAGTCCAATGCGGCTTTCTTTACGCTGAGCACTTCACCGGTGGGAAGCCCACCCTCCGCTGCAGGCAGGTAAAAATCCGCGTTAAGCTTCATCAGATGATCCGCTATTGTGCCGCTGTCGTGACCGGCCAGATTGAAATAACAATGGCTACTGAGATTCAGAATCGTGTCCTCGCCGGGGATCGCGCGGTAACGGATCTGAAGCTCGTCATCAGGGGTCAGTACATAGGTAATCCACACATCTACCTCACCGGGAAAACCGCCTTCACCGCGGTCATGATGATATAAGCGGAGCTTCTCACCCTCATTGTCGGAAAATCGCTGCGCATTAAATAGCTTCATGGCATAGTTGCCCGCACCACCGTGGATCACAAAGGGCATACCCGCCATTATGTCCAGCTGATAAGCTTTACCGTCGATCCTGAATATTCCGTCCCCGATGCGGTTGACACACCGGCCGATGATGCCGCAGTTCCAATCCATGCCGCGCAGCTGATCGTTCAGGTTTTCATAGCCCATTACGATATCGCCCAATATCCCCTTACGGTCCGGAACATGAAGTGAGCGAATGATGCCGCCCAGATCGAGGATCTCGGCGCAAACACCGTTCATGTTCTCCAGCCGGTAACAGGTGACAGGCCTGCCGTCCGGCAGGTTCCCATAAGGAATGCTGTTGTTTTTTATGGTGTTTTCCATGACTTCCTCCGCTTAAGATATTTCGTGCATTGTACGCTGTATGATCTCCTTTTGCTGGTTCATGTCCAGATAGATGAAATATTCGCAGAATCCGGCAATCCGGACAACCAGGTTGCGGTGTTTATAAGGGTTGACCAGTGCGTCCAGCAGCTCTTCCTGCGTAACAAAATTGACTTGAATCTGCGGACCGCCGTTGTCCAGATAGGTCAAAAGCATATTCCTGAGTGCCGCGATGCCGCTTTTTGTATTAAACAAAGTGGGATTTATTTTAATATTGGTTGCTAATGCCCCGTTGAGCTTTGAATAATCCAGCTTCAAAAGCGTATCCAGTAGCCGGGTAGGACCGCGGGTGTCGCGTCCCTGAGCGGGACCGAGCCCATCGCTTAATGGCTCTCCGCTGCGGCGGCCGTCCGGCGTTGCACCGGTAACCTCGCCGAGGCTGACACTCTGCGTGTAGCTGAAATAGGAACTGACATATTTTTCTTCTATCGTGTCATCGTTGAGATTGAAGACCTCCGTGGTGAATGTATTGAAGAGATTAACTGCAATCTCATCCACTTCCTCAATATCGTTTCCAAAATGCGAAACCGTGTTGAGGATATATTGTCTTAAGTCCTCGCAGCCTTCATAATTGCTGTGTACAGCGTCAATCAGTTCATCCAGCGTTAGCTTTTTTTCTTCAAAGACGAGCTTTTTGATGACGGCAAGCGAATCAACAGCCGTGGCAAGACCGACGCCGCCCAATGCAATATGGCCTGCGACCTCCGCACCGCCCTTAAACATGTCCATGCCCTTTTCAAGGCATCCGTCAATCAGTATTGAGCCGAAGGGATCATAACCGCGAAGGTTCATGAACCGGTAACCTTTTTCAACCTTACAGTTCCTGATCGTTTCATGCACTTTGTCGTGAACGACATCGATCAGATTTTCGAAGGTCCGCAACGAAATCTTACCCTCCCGATAATCGGTCAAGATTTCGTCGAGCATATGCGGATAGGACACAAAGCAGTTCGGAACAATCATCCACCCGGCCTGCCGGTCGGCAATTAAGGTTTCAACGCAGCCCATATTATAAAATTCACGGGATATCTCCTCCGGGTGACCCAAAGCCATAAATCGATTCACCCAGTGTTCGTCGTTAACAAGCTGAGGCATGCCGAAGCCGAGCCTGATCGTATCAACCGCTTCATCCATTAGCCAATCGGGGCTCAGTTTTTTTGATATACGAAGTGCGATGTTCGGGTAGGGCAGACGCACCTCGCGTGCAGCGGCAAGGCATACGCGTGTAAATTCGTTTGCGCCGTCGCGGCCGTCCGGCGTTGTGCCGGCCAGAATCATACTCTGGACCGTTCGCATTTTCGGCTCATTGACCTTCAGAAACAGGCAGCAAACCAACTCCTTGGCTTTCTCGAAGGTAATGGCTCCGCGTTCGATGTCTCTTATGTAAAACGGATAGAGATACTGATCAAAGCGAGCGAACGAGAGCGCAGAACCCAGCGCGGTGTTTGCAATCAAATGGGTGATCCAGACAAGCTGGATCGCCTCGCGGAATGAATCGGGCTTTTCGGTTGCGACTTTGAAAAGGACATCGGAAATCTGTATAAGCTCTGCGGAACGTTCCGGGTCATTTTCGCTGCTTGAAGCCGTTAAATAGGCCTGTGCGTACCGTCGGATATAGCGGATTGCCGCGTTAACGGCAATTTTGCAGCAGGAATAGAATTCCTGCTTTTCGGGATTGTCTTTTGTTTTGAAGAGATAGGCCTCAATTTGAGAAAGCAGCTTCCCATATCCTGTGTTAATAACCCTTCCGTAATTTAGGTTCAGATGGTTTGCCACCGTCCACGGTAACCCGTGAATCGTGCTCATCACATCCTTTCCGTAATCATATTGGAAGGAATCCTCGAGCAGCCGGGCTATCTCCTGCGTATTAATTTCATCGCAATCCGCATACTTGTCCTGCATTTCCTTGATGACTTTTTGAAGCATAAGGTAATTTACATTCGCATCGTAGTGGTCACGCGCCATCAGCGCAAACCTGGCCTTCATCATCGGAGCCATCCCTTTGGCCCGTTCTCCCTTCTCACGGCGCATACCGCCGCCACCCGGGGGAACAAAACCGGACTGACCCTCAACCGGGTTAATATGGTTTCCAATAAAAATCTCGGCCTGATGGAGCACATCCGCATAAACCGGTTGCACGGAATCCACCGGCCACATACCCAGAATGGAACCGCCAAGCAGTTCATGAGGAAATACCTCCAGATTTACATGGTCAAGCAGGTATTCGAGCGCAAGCGCGCGCCTGACCTGATGAGGCATCCCTTTTGTAGATGTTAGCGATTCGAAGATGAGCGGATAAAAAGTCGTTTTTCTGACACCGGCATCCATCATGGCTTCCGTGGACGCCTTCAATTTCGCTATGCGATTATCCAAGGTTCTTCTTCCTTTCGCAGCAGCGGAAAGCGCCTACGCAATCAATCCGCGGCATTATTATAATGGCTTTTACAAAGTGATTTAATAAGTATAGTTATACCATTACGATCAATATTATACAATAGCGGAGGGCAGGAATCGTTAAAAATGTTGAATGATAGATATTGATATTGACATTGGAAATAATATGTAATATATTTAATTCGTTACTTTGCAAAACACTTTTAATAACTATCTTCATTACATCGGAATTATGGTCAATCCTTATATTGCCGGTTTTTTAGCTTGCGTCTTTACGTTACCAATCAGTGGGCGAATAGCGTGCATAGGCTCAAAAAGCGGTTTCGCTTGTGTTCCTGTACAACGTTTGTTTAATATGGCGTACATTTATTTTATGCGGCACGCCTGCTTTTGATGAGGGGTTCTCGACCGAAAATATTGCATCCCGGCCAAATTGCCCCGCAACACAGGCAAATCTGTTTGGACAGATTTGACCAGGGGAGGTGATCCTGCGCAACCGCAGGTAAGGCGGACAAAAAGTGAATCCCGGTATATCTCGGATTTGATTTGCCGACGCACACATAACCCATTCTGAAAACCGGTGGTGAAAGGTGCGGAGATGGTCGGATTACCTGCCTGTCATAATACCCAAAAACGAGACACAGATTATAAGGAGGATAAAATGAAAAGAGGCCTATTGATGCTGCTTGCTCTCATTATCGTATTCTCCCTGTTTACCGGATGCGACAAACAGGAAGATACCGGAGAAAGCAAAAAAACGCCCGGGCAAACTTCGACAGCCGATACGGGAGACATTACCGAGGCGCCCACAGAGACGGATGAGGTTTCCCCATACAACTTCGCTATCGGAAAAGTTGCCCTGAACGAAAAAGGTTTAGCGACCGAAAAATACGAATATCCGCTCCCGCTCTCCACGACAGACGAAGTATTCACGTTCTGGTATACAAACTACGTTGAATCATGGATCCCGAACGGAGATTATCCCTCGTCACCGCTGCCGGTGGAAGTGGAAAGACAGACCGGCGTGCATGTCGAGTATGTCATGACACCGTCCGGAACGATGGTTGATAACTTTGCGGTCCGGCTCGCCAGCGATGATCTTTGCGACTTGTCAACAGGAGCTGGCTTCTATTATACCGGAGGAGATTTCCGGAAGGCCGTTGAGGATGAGAAATTCTTCATCAACATCTACGATTACAAGGATTACTGCCCGAACTACATCTATGAGGTCACAAAGGACCCCACCGACAGCAGAACAATAGACACAATCTTTGTGGAAAATGACTTGATCACTGCATTCTATCTGCTCTTCACCGTGGGCGACGGCTCGGGCGGTATGAACTATTTTATCCGCGGCGACAGGCTTGAGAGATTCGGCATATCCAACGAGGATATCCGGACATATGACGACTGGCACGATGTGCTTTTAAGAGCCAAAGCCGAGATTCCGGAATGTACATACCCCTGCTATATTTACAGAACCATTGAACTGACCAACTGCTGGGGCCCCGGATATGACACGCTTGCCGTCATCGGTAATGTCGGTGTAAATAAATTTGTCATTGACGGGCAGCCCATGTTTGCCAACACCACCGAAAGCGACAAGGAATTGATGACCATGATCAACCAGTGGTACAACGATGGGCTAATCCATCCCGACTGGTCGTCTTTCGGTTCCAACGCTGACATTAACGCAGATATGTTTGACACGATGTTCATGGTTGCCCAGATGACGGATAACGGTACGGCAGAGCATCAGGCGGCAGTCAGCGCGCAGAGCCCCGATGCGACGCGCGGCTGGGAACCGCTTATCCGGCCTATGAAGAGTGAAAACCAGGTGCTGCACCTCGGCGGTGAGAAATCTCGCTTCGGTTACGGCAGTGTCGCAATCGCCACCTCCTGCGAGAACATTCCGCTTCTTACCACCTGGGTTGACTGGGGCTACAGCGAAGCCGGATCCTTTTTGCTCAGCTACGGTGTGGAAGGCGTATCCTGGGAATACAACGAGGATGGAAAGCCGCAGCTGACCGAGATGATGTATAACGATCCCGAAAGGAATCTGACTATGCTCTCGACGATCTATACCGCCAGCGATCTCAACGATGCAGCGCTTGTGGACTCCTTTGCCCGTTGTGCGTTCCCGAACAACAACAGGCAATATGTTAAGGAATACTGGAACAACTATCCGTATGACAATGCCTATACATGGCCGACCGGCGCGAAACCCACGGATGCGCAGTCATCGGAGTTATCCAAATACACACCGGACCTGAATACCTATATTCAAGAGAACTTTACGGCGTTTATCGACGGCTCCAAGCCTCTGTCCGAGTGGGATTCCTACATAGAGGGTCTTTATAATGTGGGCATGCAGGAAGTTACGGATATCTATAAGGTCGTCTATGACGATTATATGGCGGCAAAAGCTGCGGGTTGATAATACCGCAGCCGCCAAGACGGATCTCTTGTCAATAAAGTTGTCCGCCGGCAAAAGCCGGTAAATAAAGCGATGCTGCCGCAAAATGCCCAGGCATTTTGCGGCAGCATCGCTTTAAACGGCGCATGGCGCAACCTCAGCGTCCCAAGGGAAGTCTCATGCACACTAAACCCGGCTTGCCGTATGGACTTGATAGTTATGAGAATTTACGTTTCCAATAAAATTAGCCTGATTAATTGTTAAATGTGCATGAAATGCATAAGATTAAATGATGACATAAGTATTGATATTGACAAATAAATGTGGTTGATCTATATTAAAAACGATACTTAATAAAACACTTTTACAAATTAGTTTATAAACTACGTTATTCTTGTAAAAACCGACAATATTCGATTTTCCGGGTATGAGTGAGCTTGAACGCAAGCCTCAAGTGCTTGTATTTGCTTGATATGGAGGTGAGCTTTAGTATTCTTTCAAGCTGACATCACGCTTGGCAAGACAGAAGATTCGGTTTTTAGATAATCAAGGATAAGCGCATATATTCAAAATACAAAGGAAGCGTTTTGCAGCAAATAATTTGTTAAGGAGGATAGATTGAAAAGCGCGGGATAAGTTTCGCACAATCGATTTTTCGAATTTGTGACGCCGCTTTGCGGCGAAATGGGAGGATAGCGTGAAAAGAGTTTTATTTATGCTGCTTGTATTTGCCTTCGTTATGGTACTATTTGCCAGCTGCGCCGATAAAGGAGAGGGCAACGAAAATGCGGGTACGAGCACGCCCGCGGTAGCGGAAAGCAGTTCCGGTGCTGCATCTCCGACGCAAACGGCAACTGAAGAGGTATCCCCGTATAATTATGCGATAGGGCAGGTACCCCTGGATGAAAAAGGATTCCCTACACAAAAATACGAATACCCGCTCCCCCTGACGACATCGGACGAGGTACTGACCTATTGGTACACAAACTATGTTCCGCAATCGATACCCGGCGGGGATTATCCGTCGTCACCGTTCCCGGTTGAAGTCGAAAAACAAACCGGCGTCAATATCGAGTATGTGATGATATCCCCGGGTTCACTGGTTGACAATTTTGCGGTGCTTCTGGCCAGCGACGACCTTTGCGATATCACGCATGGTGCGGAGTATTTCTATTCCGGTGACTTCCGAAAGGCTGTCGTAGACGATCAGTATTTCATCAATGTCTACGATTACATGGACTATTGCCCGAACTATATATATGAAGCCCGCAGAGACCTCACTGACACAAAAACGGTGGAAACAGTTTTTGTGGAACCTGATCTGATCATGTCGTTTTATATTATGTTTACGCTTGGTGACGGATCGGGCGGCATGAACTATTTTGCCCGTGGCGACAGGCTTGAAAAGCTTGGTCTTTCCAATGAAGACATAAAGACCTATGATGACTGGCACGATATGCTCCTTCGGGCCAAGACCGAGATTCCCGAATGCGTATACCCGACCTCTATTTACAGAACAATCGAGCTGACCAACTGTTGGGGGCCCGGATATGACACGCTGGCAATCATCGGGCAGCTCGGTGACTTAAAATTCGTTATCGACGGAACACCCATGTTCGCCAACACCACCGAAGGCGACAGGGACCTGATGACGATGATCTCCCAGTGGTACAGCGAAGGTCTGATCCACCCGGACTGGGCATCTTATGGCAACAACGAGGATATGCCTTATGAGAACATAGACGGCGTTTTTATGATCGCACAGATGACAGATAACGGCACGGCCGAACACCAGGCGATCATTGACGAGCAGAGCCCCGATTCTGACCGGGGCTGGGAGCCGCTGGTCCGTCCGGTTAAATATGAGGGGCAGGTGCTTCATCTCGGCGGGGAAAAGACGCGTACCGGCTTCGGCGGCGCGGCCGTAGCCACGAAATGCGCGAATATTCCGCTGGCGGTCACCTGGGTGGACTGGCGTTACAGCGACACGGGCTCAATCCTAATGAGTTATGGTGTGGAAGGCGTGTCCTGGGAATACAATGAGGAGGGAAAGCCGCAGCTGACCGAACTCATGTATAATAATCCGGAGCAAAACCTGACCATGCTCTCCACGGTCTACACAGCAAGCCCGCTCAGCGATCCCGCTCTTCTGGATTCCTACGCACTGTATCAGTTCCCGAACAACAACCGCCAGTACGTCAAGGAATACTGGCAGAGTTATAATTATGATAACGCATACTCCTGGCCTACCGGTGCGAAACCCACCGCCGAACAAAGGCAAGAACTTGCTACCTATGTTGCAGATCTGACTACGTATATTCAGGAAAAATACAGCGCTTTTATCGACGGTTCGTCGCCGATGTCCGAGTGGGATAATTACATCTCGGGACTTTACGGTATCGGTATGCAGAATGTCATCGATATTTATCAGCAGGTTTATGACGATTATTTGGCGAAAAAAGCCGCGTCAGACGCCTAGATACATACTGGCCTGTAAAATTTACTCGATAAAAAACCCGTTCATGATACAAGCATCATGAACGGGTTTTTGCGTGGAAGTTATTTTCCGTTTTATACAATACCGAACTTTAATCAAATGATAAACAGTTTATGACCATGTGGGCGCAAGAGCACCCAGGGCATTTAATGAAGAAAATATAAGATAATTATTCGCCTTTCATCGGGATGTGCATTGTGATGCTGCCGTCCTCTTTACGAATGCCGATCATATCGCCGCGGATGCGAACGAAATCAAGCCCTGACAAGTCCTTGTCTGCCACATCGGCAAGATATGCCCAGAACCCGTCCTCGGGAAGCTTATCGAGCGGAACACCGCTGTCGATCATTTCCTGGCGGACGCGTTTTCCGTCAAGCTGCCTTGGCGTAATCCCTTCACGCAGGCAAAGATCGGCAGCAATTCCTGCCGCTTCTCCGGTCGACATGCAGATGGATATTATGCGCACAGCGGCCATGGCGTGAAATTCGGAAGAAACACAGCGGCCTGCCACCAGTAAATTATCGACCTTTAACGGTACAATGCAGCGGTAAGGGATATCACAGTAGGTCGTGCGGATGGAATAGACCGAGTAGCTGTCTTCCTCCGGCGGGCAAAACGGATGCATGGCTTTGTCGCAGGGTTCTTTAAGATTGACAGAGCCGGGAATGGGCTCTTTGGAATGGATATGATGCCTGAATCCGTGATAACCGCTTGTCGGGTGATGCGTATCATAAAATTCCGGGAATTTTGCAATGCCGTCTTCAAACTTTGTCGCAGCTGCGATATCTCTGTCCTTTAATATGTATTCACCGATAATACGCCTGGAGTCGCGTATTCCCGGCAGGCTTCCGATAGCCGTTATACGGCAGTTCTCGAAGCCGGGTACATATTTTCTGTACGCATTTTCTATCCATAAGCTTTGCTGATGCTGTTCGACGATCTGGCGGGAGAGGTCCTCAACGTCCAGATTGTGGTTGTAAAAGCTGTGTCCGACACAAAATGATATGTCCGCGTGCTCATCAGGAGCGCCGGGAATTTGATGAATCAGACCGCCCGGGAAAATCGGATAGGGCAGATCTCCGTTTTGAACCGCTTTGTCCATACACTCACCGGCCATGCCAAGGTTGTTCGGCCATCCTTTTCCTTCGGCCATCCATTTCCTGCTGGCTTCCCGGAATTTGGGAAGGTTCACATTGCCCATACGCATGCCCAGCGTGTGGGCAAGGTTTAAACCCATGTACTCCGCATTTCCGATATCGTAAGGCGCACCGGCAAAAGCCGCGACATCACCGTCTCCGGTTGTGTCGATAAACAGACGCGCGGAGATTTCCATGCGGCCGGACTTGCTGTAGACAATAACGTCCTTGATGTTGTTCCCATCCATGTTCACATCCACCGCATGGCAGCCGTACAGGATCCGGCAGCCTGCCTGAAGAAGCATCGCTTCCATTTCGTACTTGCACATTTCGGGATCTACGGAAGGGCTGTGCGGGGTATCACACAGAAAACCCTTTTTGTTCAGGCGATCCAGCAGCTCCTTGCAGACGCCTTCGACTATGCCCGCGACGCCAGTTACATACCCGTTTGTCATAAGGCCGCCTAAGTTATTCATGTTTTCGATTAATAGCGTTCGCAGTCCCCTTCGAGCGGCTGTAACACCTGCCGCGACACCGGCGCACCCGCCGCCGATTACAAGAACATCCACATCATATTTAATCATACTAATCTCCATTCTGCCGCGAAGCGGCGGTATAAATAGTCGGGGAAAATCGATGGCCTAAACGCGATGCAAGCATCGCGTCTGCGATGCAAATATCGCGTCTGCGATGCAAATATCGCGTCTGCGATACAAGTATCGCACATGCAAATGGCCGCCGCCATATATGGCGGCCAAATAGATTTCTTCCGCGTGTGAAAGAATTTTCACGCTAATCTCCTACATTTCTTTATCGTAAAACTCACGGGAGTAGCAGTATAGCTCAAACAGGTAAATCCAAAGCTTTTCGGGATCCATGTCAAACAGATTGACATACGCTCCACCGCCCTTCCCATATATGTCCACCGTGTTTCGTATCTTTTGGCACATCTCCTCTACGGAAGCGGGCTTTCCCATCGAAACGCCTTCTATACCGACATTGAAGCCGATTTTATCGCCGTACTTTTCTTTCATCTCGGGGATGTTGACAGCACGGCGCTGGATCTGCAGAAGATCGGTACCCATATCGATCATGTACGGAATAAAGCGGGCTACATTGCCGCAGGTGTGCTGCATGTATATCCCACCCTTTGCTTTAACATGAGAAACAATCCGCTTTGTCGGTTCAAACAACAATTCCTCCATCATCTTTGGAGAGAAGAACGTATCGCGCTCGGTACCCCAGTCGTCATGAATCGTAAGCATTGTTACCGGGTAAAATGCGTAAAGCAGATCGACGACCTCGATCATGAAGTCGGCAAAACGGCTAAAGAAGGCTTTAACGGCATCCGGCTCGGTCGCAAAGGCAAGCATTCCCTCGGAATAACCGCCAAGGACCGAAATCAGGCGTTGTACGCATCCCGGTCCGAGATCGATATGTAAGACCCTGTTCGGATCATATTGGTTCTTTAAAAAATCATCCGCTTTGGTTTTCCAGTCCCATTCGCCGAGAACAGGAAATTTGATGACGGACTCCCAGTCGGTGATATCGTCAAGAAGGTTGATGCCCGGCGTCGTAACGGCTCCGCCGGCCGAACAAACCCAGGTCCAGGAAACACCGAACCAATCGTAAAACTGATAGTCTTCGGTGGCACGTCTTTTGAAATCCGGGCCGATCTGGGCACCGTCGGCAATATCCTGAATCATCAAAGTCTGCATATCGGTCAGCGCATTGGGCATCCATAGCGGATGATCCCGCATCGCCATGCGCCTGAAATTTTCAAGCGGTGTAATCGGCGTATCTATTTTTGGCGTGCTTACCTCAGTGTTTGAGAACATGATCTTCGACTTTTCTGTTTTAATGTCCGGACTGAGATAAGGCGGTCTGGGATAAATCATTAAGGCTGCTCTCCTTCGTTATGTTGATAATGTATTATACCGTTATTCGGATAAAGGTTTGGTTTAAGCGCGGTTATATTTTCAGGTTTCGGTCTTGCCGTCTTCGGACAAAGGCTGTGATCTATTCGCCTTGACCTCATTCCAGACAGCCATAAAGTCTTTCCGCCGGTCAGGCGAAAGATACTTTTCAACGCGCATATAATAGCTTTTTGCCATATCCGTCTTGTTCTGACAAAGCAAAGCGTCTATCATTGATGCGTGAATATCAGAATCGTCATACCCGATCGTCAGCACGTTGGAAACCGTTTCGTATAATTTGACATATTGTCCGGTGTCGGAAAGAAGATTAAGGTAGTCTTTTAAAAACTCAAGATACTTAATCTGGTAATAGGCGATCCATCCCAATAACCAGATTTCAGATTCGTGGCTTGGCAGCATATCGCCTTTATATACACGAAGCCCGCTTTCATAAATCTGTTGTTTTTCTTCATCGGTCAGGCTTGTATTTTTTAACCTCTCGCTGAGCCTATCGAACACCTCCGTATCCAGAATCAATGTAAGCTGATCATTTATGGCGTAGGATCCGGATTTTGCGACCACAAGCTTTTTCGGGCAGATGTCATCCAGAATTTTTCTGACACGAAACGCGACGCCCTTGACCATGTTGTAAGGATTGTCAATCAACTGATCCGGCCACAGCACATCGGCAATTTCACGAACCGGAATCGTCCTGCTCCGGTTTTTCAATAGGTACAGCAAAAAGCGGCTGCACTGCAAAGATGACAGGTCAGTAAAATCGATACTGCCAATGTTGGTATTGATCTCAAAACCACCGAAAAGGTTGATCACGATATCGTCGTCCGACAATTCGGATGACTTGTACTTCGCTGCTCTGATCAGCTTACGCATATACATTGCCCTGATCTCATTGGCAAGAGCTTTTGTGGATAGCGTAAGGAAGCTGGTTTTATTCCAGAACCTGCCGACATTCGTAACACAGAAGAAAGCGACCAGAGCGGTTCTTGTGGTAAAGGGAACGGCCATCATGTTGTTGATCTTGTGATCCAATAGCCATTTGTATTCCAGTGGATGCGAAAGACCCAGCTGTTCGGAGGTGAACAAAAAGGGCTCCCCTTTTTTCATGAACCCGGAAAACAGATTTCCTGAAAATACCGCATCGTTAAACCTATCGTCCGGATCTGTCTCCGGTTCCTCCCGGGCTTTGGAAAAGAGAAGCTGGCAGGCATCCAGCTCCTCATCAAGTTCCAGAATAAACGCCCGGTCCGCCTGATACAGGTTGAGGGCTGCGGTCAGGCATTCCAGAATATTTTCTTCCGGGTAATCGATACCGCGATAAGTCGTTTCAATTTGCAGGTACGCTGATTCAAACAGCATAGTATACAAATAGTCTTCGTCCGTATCACCGACAGACATCGGGCTAATGATGTCAAACCGCAACCGTTTATCACCAGATTCAAACAGCGAGCTGCTGACAAAGGCGGGAGCGCGCGTATCGCCGTATTCGGGCAGAACCCTTGACCAAAACAGCTCGCCTTTTTCAAAGGCTGTCCGATACTCTCCACGGATAACGTCGTCTCCGATTAGCAATTCGCAGCTTTTCACAGGGCAGGAATTATCCTGAAGGCCAAGATGTTCTTTGGTATATTGGTTTACATAAATGACTTCGCCGCTGTCGTCACTGATACAGACGACCATATTGAGATGCTCAAGTATGTCGGTATTCATAGAGCGGGCCTCCTTTCGCGGTGATGATGTTTTTCTCAATGGATTCTGACCTTCAGGCCGCAGGCTTCGAGTCGTGCTTTGTGTTCTTCCATAAGTGCGTCGGAAGGCGGTTCGACGACAAAAATCTTTTCCTTTTTCATCAAGCGGTCATGCTTGGAAATACCCATTTTGTGATAGGGGAGCAGCTGAACGATATCTATGCTATCTTTGATCTCCGACAAAAAGTCACAGTACAGGTCAAAATGCTCCTTGCTGTCGTTGAGCATCGTGATGACCGGGATCCTGATCCAGAAACGCCCGCCGGCTTGTGCGATCTTTTTTGCGTTTTCCAAAATCAGCTCGTTCGGTACACCGATGACCTGTTTATGCAGCGCGCTGTCCATGCATTTGAGATCGTAAAGAAACAGGTCGGTATAAGGTAAAACCTTCTCGATGATCTCCCATTTGATAAAGCCTGTTGTATCCACCGCGGTATGTATACCGTTTTCCTTGCTGCGTTTTAAGAGCTCCAGCGTAAATTCGGGCTGACTGAGACACTCCCCGCCGGAAACGGTAACACCGCCGCCGGATTCTTCATAAAAAGGCTTATCCCGTAATAAGCGGTGAATGATTTCATCGACAGTATAATCGGTTCCGCACATATACAAGGCGTCGGCCTTGCAGGCCTTAGCACAGGCTCCGCAGTCGTCGCATTTGGATTTATCGACATCCGGATAGGCAATATCCTCGTCTTTGGCATTCTTTTTATAAGGTCCGCGCGCAATCGCACCGTTGGGACAGACGTCCAGGCACTTTCCGCATTCGTCAAGACCGAGGCAGCGGATGCTCATCCAGTTCAGCTCCGTATGAAACGCTTGGGATTCGGGACTGTGGCACCAGGGGCAGCGCAGAGGACATCCTTTCAGAAAGACGGTTGTACGAATGCCGGGACCGTCCTGTACGCTGAAGCCCTGTATATCATATGTCTTACCGGTCAATTTTTTTTCCATCGGTTACTCCATGCATCGCGGGTCACAAACCACTAAAACTCCTTTAGCACGGAGCAGCTCGGAATGTGTCGCGGTTGCCGCTTATTCCGGCAAGCGGCCTGCCGTATTTTAGTATATGGGGTACGGGAAAAACCAGGTTTTACCTAAATTAGTTTAGGCATCACGCAGGTATTTTCCGCACGTTGTTTCTATATTATAATATAAACAAATAATGATTACAATCGACAGAACGACATAAATAATCAACCGCTTATATTAATAATGAAAAAATCGAAAATTCTGATTAACGCATTACTAACGCATTGTAAAATAAATATCGTTATGCTATAATGTTAATAACAGTAATCTCCATCACTTATAACCATTAGCTGAAGAAACCCGGATGGAGGCACGCAGCGGAATGGCTGCTTCGAGCTATACCAAATGAAAAGGAGAGAGCCTATGTTTCAGTTTGCACCGTTATCCGACCGCATTAAACGCATCCGCGCAAAACGAGATGTATTTACCGGCGGCCGTTATATGACCATCAACTCCGAACGCACGAAGATATACACGGATTACTGCAAAAACCATGACAACGAGTTCCCGATTCTCAAGCGTGCCAATGCTTTTTATACTTGGTGTGCAACCCGGCAGATCAACGTATTCGATGATGATATTTTTGTCGGAACACCGGGGCCAGACGAGCGGTCCTTAAGCCCCTATGTGGAATGGGATTGCAAATGGATTCCCGGCGTCGTGAATGATACGGATGAGAATTTTAAGAAGGCATGGCAGTCCTCGGATTCGATTTATATGAGCGACGAACAGCGCGAAATTTTCAGGGAAGCCTATGATTACTGGAAGGACAAGACGATATCCAGTCTGGTCACAGGTGCTATGACCGATGATTTTTGGGAGGCTGCAGGAAATGGCTGCATCCTTCAGATAGGGAAATATGATCCTTTCTTCTCCGGTGTGTCCGGTATGCCGCAGGGTCACTATATCGCTAATTTCAATAAAGTCATCAACACGGGCTTCGGCGCGGTCCGTAAAGAAGCGCAGGAGAAGCTCAGCGCGATGAAAGGCAAGGTTTTCGGCGACAAGGCCAAATCCCATGTCTTCTATCACGCGCTGATCAAAATCTGTGACGGAGCGATTTTGCTGTCTAAACGCTATGCGGAAGGCTGCAGGGAAAAGGCGAAAAATGAGACGGGCGCGCGCAAAGACGAGCTTTTACGTATGGCCGATTCCCTTGATTGGATCATGGAGAATCCCGCCCGTACATTTTGGGAGGGCCTGCAGGCCGCTATCTTCTATCAGTTGATGCTATCTACCGACGCCCAGCAGCACGGCCAGTCTATCGGAAGGATAGACAAGTACACAGGCCATCTGTTGAAAAAGCAGCTGGATGAAAAATCAATTACACCGGAAGAAGCTCAGGAATACTCCGATGCGTTTATTTTGCGTTTGAGCGACATTATCGTGCTGCCCTCCTTTGCGGACAACAAACGCATTATTGAGCTTATCAGCCAAGGCCAGAGTCTCTATTCTTCCATCTATAACGGACTTACGCCCACGGCCGGTATCAACATCACGCTGGGCGGATGCAATGCCGACGGTTCGGATGATACCACGCCCGCCACCTACTTACTGCTGCAGACTTACGGCCGCATGAAGTTCCCCGATCCCACCGTTGCGCTCAGGATCAACAAAAATACACCGCCGGAGATATGGCGTCTGGGCATCGAGTCCAGTAAGCTTTGCGGCGGAATTCCGCAGCTGCAAAACGACGATATCATCATCAAGTCTCTGATGGACATCGGGTTTTCGCTGGAGGACGCCTGCAACTACAGCATTGTAGGGTGTGTGGAGCCCGGCGGAACCGGAAACGAATGGCCGGCTTGCGGCATGACGGGTCGGGAATCAATCTGGAACATGGTCGATGTCGTGGCGATTACGATAAACGGCGGTTTAAATTCCCGGACAGGAAAGATGGCGCTGCCCGTCAAGAAGCTGTACGAGTATGAAAGCTTCGAAGAATTCAAGGAAGCGTTCAAGGCTCAAATGCAGTATATCCTCGATTGGACTGTTTCCTACGCCAATATCTATGAAATGGTTTACTCCCATTATTTTCCCTGCATCGTCGCCTCCTCAATGATGGACGGCTGTATGGAAAAGGGCAAGGACGTCACCCAAGGCGGCGCTAAATATAACCGCACCGGTCTGACAGCCTGCGGAACCGCCAATGTGGGCGACAGCCTGATGGCCATTAAGAAGCTGTGCTTTGACGATAAAACCGTCACACTTAAAGAGCTTTATGACGCGTTGCAGGCAAACTGGGAAGGCTACGAACAGCTGCACCAGACGGTCATTAACGAAGTACCGCATTACGGCAACGACATTGACGAAGTAGACGAGCTGGCCTCCTGGGCGCTTGGTCTGTTTGCCGATATCATGGCAAACGCAGAAGGTCCGCGCGGCAAATTCTCCGGCGGTACCTTCACGATGACCGCGCATATCTACATGGGCGCGATGGTTGGCGCGACACCGGACGGCAGAAAGGCCGGAGAGCCGATTGCGGACGCCATCTCGCCGCGTCAGGGCTTTGATAAGAAGGGTCCGACCGCATATCTGCGCAGCGCCGCAAAGCTTCCGCATCGCGAGCTGTCCAACGGCGACCAGCTGAATATCCGCTTCACGCCGTCTTCTGTGGAGGGCGACGAAGGCGCGGAAAAGCTAAAGCAGCTGATCAAGGCCTACTTTAAACTCGGCGGTATGCAGGTGCAGTTCAATGTTGTCAGCTCGGAAGCCCTGCACGAAGCGCAGGAGAAACCCGAGGAGCATAAGGATCTGATCGTCCGCATTGCAGGCTTCTCAACTTATTTTGTAACGCTGAGCAAGAACACCCAGGATGACTTCATCATGCGCACCGAGCAGTCGTTTTAAAATTATACCGCCGGATATTCCGTACATGCGGAATCAAGCACAATAAGAGACAAAATATACCGCAGCCTTTCGGTTAATGAATCGAAGGGTTGCGGTTTATTTATGCTAAAGTATTGTATTTACCCCTTTTTGCACCAAAGAAAATGTTGTAGAAGGAAACATTTGTGATATACTTGACTAAGGTTTTAGATAAAAAGTTGAAAGGGGATAATAATGAATATAAAGAAACGAGCACTCGGCATAATTGTGTTTCTCGCGCTTTGTTTGTCCCTCGGTGTCACAGCTTTCGCAGCGGCGAACATTTCGCTTGACAAAGCCATTTATGCACCGGGAGAGAAAGTTACCGTCACAACGTCCGGAATCACACAACAGATGGTCGACAATGATGCTTTCGTCGCCGTCTATGAAGCCGGTGCAGCGCATGAAGAATGGGGTGCTTATGCCTATCTTGATATTGGGTCGAATGTTCTTGACCTCACCGCCCCCGACGAGGAGGGCGCATATGAGGTACGGCTTTATAACAAGGATAATGAGTATACAGATGAGACTTTTGTAATGAAGGTTTCGTTTACTGTTGGGAATGTTACTGTAAATAACCCGGGTAAAATATCACTCGATAAGGAAACACATACTGCCGGCACGATGATCACAGTCCGGTATTCCGAAGTAACGCAGCTGATGGAGGACGAGGGTGCTTTTGTTGCGATATACGAGAAGGGCGCAAAGCACACGGAATGGGGCGGTTACGCCTACGTAAAAGCCGGCAGCGGAGCGGTGGAGGTCAAGGCGCCCAATCTTAACGGTGACTTTGAAATGCGCCTTTATACGCAAGATCATTATTATTCCGCCGCGACCTTCGTCATGGCCGTACCCTTCCGGCTTACAGGCGCAAAGCCGATCGAAGGTTCCAGCTGGGCAATAGAAGAGCTTGAATACGCTGAGGCGCTGGGGCTTATCCCCGCTTCCATTGCATCTGCCGATCTTTCAAAACCCGTCACCCGTGAAGAATTTTGCGAGTTGGCCATTTTGCTCTACATAAAAAGCACCGGAGACAACCCCGATCCGGTTTCACCCAACCCCTTCAAGGATACATCCAACGAGCAGATACTGAAAGCATATACATTGGGTATAACGACGGGCACATCGGAAAGCACCTTCGATCCCGTCGAAACGATCACCCGTGAGCAGTGCGCTACCATGCTTTTCAGGGCTATAAAGGCGATGGATATCCCCGATATTGATTACTCGATCGATGGCATACCTGATTTCCCGGATCAGAAGGACATCTCTTCGTACGCTGTCGAAGCCACCAAGTTTATGTCTAGGCTCGGCATCATAAAAGGTGACGCTAACGGCCTGTTTATGCCGAGAGCCGTGCTGCCCGCTCAGGAAGCGGTTGGCTATGGCACGGCTACGAGAGAAGCCGCCATACTTATGGGCGTGCGCACATACGTTACGCTCAATCCGTAAACACCGGTATTATACTAATCCGCAATAAATATGTCGATTAATATAATTATTATGTGATACTCTCACAAACAAAACCGGAAAGACAAAAAGGGACGCGGGCTGTGTCGAAAAACGGCTGCGTCCCCCTTTGTTTCGAAAAATCACCGTTTTTGTTTACATAAATGCTTACATGGTCAGATATTTGCTGCTTCGCAGCCCGTGTGCCTGCCAAAGACAACTGTTATGCCATGGGAGGCAGAGCATATCGGGCAGACCGGATTGACCGGTTACTCGCCTTTGAAGGACTGAATTATATGCGTTATTTTCAGCTTCTTGACACCAAAAGGCCGAAATTTAGGGCTTAGAAAAAACCATTTTCATATTCTTTTCGGTTGTATATGCCGTTTGATTGATGTATATTGATACAATAATCTATTCATCCTGACGGAGGGGTTTTATTGAATATCATCGTGTTGTGCGGCGGCCTTTCGGCCGAGCGGGACGTATCAATAGCCAGCGGTTCATTGGCGGCGGCGGCGCTGCGCAGACTCGGGCACAGGGTTGTTCTTATCGACCTGTATTTCGGATACCGGGGTTTATACGAAAAACCCGAAGATATCTTCAATGCGGAGCCTGATGACCGTTTTATGGCGGTCGGAGAAGAAGCGCCGGATCTTCAGGCGATAAAGGCGGCCCGGGCACAGCAAAACGACAGCCGGATGGGCGACAATATCATAGAAATCTGCAGGGCCGCGGATATCGTGTTCATGGGTCTGCACGGGGAGGACGGAGAGGACGGTAAAGTTCAGGCAACCTTCGATATGGCCGGTATCAAGTACACAGGCACCGGACATCTGGGCAGCGTCCTGGCAATGAACAAAGGTATCGCAAAACAGCTGTTTGCGCAAAACGGAATTTTAACGCCGTGCGGTATAACGGTGAACAAAAACGAGAAACCTTATGCGGACATCGGCTTTCCCTGCGTCGTAAAGCCTCTTTCGGGTGGCAGCTCTGTCGGCACATCGATCGTTTTTTCCGAAGAGGAATACGAAAAGGCGCTGGAAACGGCATTTATTTATGAGGACAATGCGATTGTCGAGCAGTACATAAAGGGCAGGGAGTGCGATGTCGGCGTTTTAAATAAGAAAGCCCTGCCGGTTATTGAGATATGTCCGAAATCCGGCTTTTATGATTACAAAAATAAGTACCAGAGCGGCTTAACGGACGAGTACTGTCCGGCGGACCTGCCTCCGGATATCGCGGCTGAGCTGCAAAGAACGGCGGAACGCGTATTTGAGGTCCTGATGTTTAATGTCTACGGGCGTATGGATTTTATTGTCGATGACGACGGGAAAGTATGGTGTCTTGAAGGAAATACACTGCCCGGTTTAACACCGACGAGCCTTCTGCCGCAGGAAGCCGCGGCAGTCGGTATTTCGTATGACCGGTTGTGCGAGATCATTGTCAATCTATCGCTGCAGAAATACGAGGACGGAGATGCAAAGAAATGAACATGAAGCCCTTGCCGCTTTCTGCCGTAGCGGAAGCGACCGGCGGCCTGTATATCGGAGACTCTGAGAAAAAATCTGCTCCGGTTACGGGCGTAGTACGCGACAACCGCGAAATAAAACCGGGGAACCTGTTTGTCTGCATTCGGGGCGAACGGGTGGACGGACATGACTTTGCAAATCTTGCTTTTCGAAGCGGCGCTGTCTGCTGCCTGGCAGAGCATGAGCTCAACGCTCCGGAAGGTCCGTATATTCTTGTAAAATCAACACTTACAGCGCTCAAAGAACTCGGCGCGTTTTACCGGGGGATGTTTGACATTCCGTTGATCGGCGTGACAGGAAGCGTAGGGAAAACCACGGCCAAGGAGATGACCGCGGCAGTGTTATCGGCGAAACTGAGCGTTTTAAAAACAGCGGAAAATCTGAACAACGAGATCGGCGTGCCGCTTACGCTCCTTTCACTTTCGAAGAAGCATGAGGCCGCCGTTATCGAAATGGGCATCAGCGATTTTGGGGAGATGAGCAGGCTCGGGAAAATGGTTCGGCCCGATATCTGCCTGATGACCGCAATCGGCCATTCCCATCTGGAAACGCTGGGTGATTTAAACGGCGTCCTAAAAGCAAAAAGCGAGGTATTTGCTTATATGAAGCCGGATTCCGTCGCAGTCGTTAACGGCGACGACGAACTGTTGTATTCTGCCGAGCCCGGTATCCGCAAGATCACGTTCGGATTGGGTGAGCGCTGTGACTACAGGGCGGAAAACATTGTTCAGCACGGTATCGACGGAATATCGGCGGATATCGTATACCCGGGCGGACGGCTTGAGGTATTTATCCCGGCTTTTGGGCGCCATATGGTTTTAAGCGCGCTGCCTGCGGTGGTTATCGGGCACCGTCTCGGTCTGACCGATGAAGAAATCAGAGAAGGCATTATGCGTTATGCTCCGGTGGGCGGCAGAGCGAATATCATCAACACAGGGTATATTATGCTGATTGACGACTGTTATAACGCAAATCCAAACTCCGTTTCGGCTTCCGTCCGGTCTTTGTGCACGCTAAACGGACGCAGAGTTGCGATATTGGGTGACATGAAGGAACTGGGCGGGGAATCAAAAAGACTGCATGAAGAAACCGGAAGGCTGGCGGCGGAAAACGGCGTGGATTTGCTGATCACCTGCGGGGAAACGGCAGAGCATATTCATAATGGGTTTGTTATTGCCGGGAAGGGGAAAGAAGCGGAACATTTTTCTTCGATTACCGGACTTTTGGCCGAATTGCCGTCGATGATAAAAAAGGGAGACAATGTGCTGGTCAAAGCCTCCCACAGCATGCACTTTGAAGAAATCGCTGCCGAACTCAAAAAGCTTTACTGAAAGACAGGGGAGACAGGGTGACGGTTCATGTGTCCGGCCGGACACATGAACCGTCACCCTGTCTTTTTACTGATTCCACCACGCTTTTACCTATACGGTAATTAACTTCAAAGCATTTGCATGTTTCATCAATCTTGACCACGTTTATGCCGCCGATAGGCTCATTCAATGTTTTTA
>JAAYJC010000099.1 GCA_012523085.1 Clostridiales bacterium | reverse complement strand
TCAGGATGACAGTGGTTAAAGAAACTATTTTCCGGTATAATTAAATTTCGGAAAATGCTTTCAATAACAGCGCTGGGCCTGTATAATAATGTCCACTGAACAAACGTGTTTGTTCAGTGGAACAAACACGTTTCGTGAAACGCATTTGCAAAAAGAGCAAAAATGCTCTTTTTGACGGCAAAACAAGCCTGTTTTGCCGTCAAGATGCATTGATTGTCTGCTTGAATGGATTTGCGGATACACGCCGCAATCCATGGCATTATAATAGCTGAAAACAAATACATAAGAGGGAGAAAATTGCATGGCGGATACATATCCTGTCGGGCCTGTCAAAAAGCTTGGTTTCGGTTTTATGAGACTGCCGAGAAAAGACGATAAGGTTGACTATGAACCGATGATGGTGCTGGTTGACGCTTTTCTTTCACGTGGTTTTTCTTATTTTGACACGGCGTATGTTTACGAGGGTTCTGAAGAATCGCTGCGTGAAACACTGGTCAAGCGTCATCCGCGCGAGAAATTTCAGATTGCAACGAAACTTCCGACAATGATGCTGAAAACGCAGCAGGAGCTGCAGCCGGCTTTTGATACATCGCTCTCAAGGCTTGGCATTGATTATATTGATTACTACCTGCTGCACGGAATCAGCGGTAAGGAGAACGAAAAATGTGAGAAAATCGGTGTGTGGGAATTCCTCAAAAAGCTGAAGGCAGAAGGAAAGATCAGACATTACGGTTTTTCATACCATGATAACCCTGAAAATCTGGACATCATTTTGACGAGGCACCCTGATGTAGAGTTTGTGCAGCTTCAAATCAATTATTTGGACTGGGACAGCAAGGACGTGCAGTCACGCAGGCTGTATGAGGTCGCAAGGAAACACAACAAGCCCTTCTCGATTATGGAACCGGTCAAAGGCGGGCTTTTGGTGGGAAAAGGATCGTCCATTGAAAAGATATTCATAGCTGCAAATCCCGACGCCTCGGTTGCTTCCTGGGCCGTCCGGTTCGCCGCATCGCTTGAAGGGCTGATGGTCATGCTCAGCGGCATGACCACTATGGAGATGCTGGAAGACAATATGGATACGATCGATCACCTCAAACCGTTGTCGGAAGAGGAGATGAAAACCGTTCAAAGAGCGGTGGAGGTGCTGAACAGTACGCCCGGCGTACCCTGTACGGGCTGCAGGTACTGCGTGCCGAACTGCCCGATGAAAATCAACATTCCGGCTTTGATGGATATATATAATGAATATTTAAAGTATAAAACAATAGCAAACAATAACATTTTTGCTTTTATGATGGCAACAAAAGACGGAGGAAAGCCGTCACAATGCATCGATTGTAAAGCCTGCGAATCCCATTGCCCGCAGCGTATTGATATAACAAAGGCTCTGCAAACACTGTCGACGGTGTACGAAAGCGAGGCGGATTCGTCCGTGCCGGGTGAAGTGAGCCGGTAAGTGTAAAAACAAGATTAAAGGGGACTGCCCTGAATTTGTCTCAAGGCAGCCCCCTCCCCGATTAATATGCCGGATAAAGCTTAAATTGCCTCAGAAATACGCAACACACAGCCGTCAATCGTCGTTATGCGGCATTCTTTTGCGCCCCAGGGCACCTGCCGAATATCCGTAATCTGATCCCAGCCGTTTTCCTTCACAAGGTTATAAAATGCTTCGATTCCCTGAATCAGGATAAAACCAACTACGCCGCCGGAAGGCTTTCCGGTAAACATGTGGATTCCTTTGAATGGGGTAAGGTTTGCTACAATCATCTCGCCGGGATAATCAAAAACACAGCCATATTCCGGAATTCCTTTTTCGTCCCTGGCTACAACCTCTCCATACCAGCCGAGCACATCCCTGAACCACTTGCAGGATTTGTCCATGTCCTCGGTCAGATAAACTGGAGCATTTTCCCTGACATAGTAACCGCGTTCGCTGTAGGTTTTGACATCGCTTTGCTTGTTCATGCCGTGATTCCTCGCTTCCTGATTAAAATCGAATGAGATCTTCGGATATGGTTTTAAGAAAAACTTGTTATTACGCACCGAGGACGGCGGTATACCGTAAACCTGGCTGAAAGCGCGAGAAAACGCCGTCGGCGAATCGTACCCGTATTTAACGGCCGCGTCGATAATTTTCAAGCTGCATACCCGAATTTCCTGAGCTGCCGCAGACAAACGCCTTAACCTGATGTATTCGCCTAACGAGACATGCACCAGAAATGAAAACACCCTTTGCAGCTCCCATACCGAGCATTCGGCCAAGGCTGCTGCTGTCTTGATGTCAAAATCACCGGTCAGCGTGGTTTCGATATAGTCGGTTACCCGATTCATCTTTTCCTGCCAATCCAAATTCTCACCCCCACGTTCGATTGTAATTAGAATCATGTAGGTTTGCGTATCAGTTTACGTATTTTTCTGCAACAGTTATGCCAACTGAAGACGACCATGTGTAAATAAATCGCTTGAAAAAGATGTGTAAACTTTAGTCGCCGTTTGTATATCATCGGCCACAGGCGGTATGCGCTCATGCCGTCAGGAACATCCTAAACGCGGTCGGGAGTGCGAAGGATTCGGTGAGCGACGATAAGCTGAGCCATGTAAAGGCATTGGGCTTTGCATGGCAAACGATAGAATAGCAGGTCATGTTCCATTGAATATGCGTGAATAAGTGTATCTTATCATCTGATTTTATTATAGATGCGGGCTTTGTATTCCACTGAGCTGCAAGTTCCATTGCTTGACTGCTATCAAGCTTTTCGGCGATATTCGGAAACTCCCACATACCACCCAAAAGACCTTCTTTTTTTCTGCGACGGACCGCCAGAAGCCGGTCGCATATGAGAATGAATACGGAGATATCCTGTTGCTTTTTTGCTTTTCTTTCCTGCTTCGGGGGACAATGCGCAATCATATTGTCTTTGTTTGCTTTACATAAATCCTCTATCGGACAGATGCCGCATTTTGGGTTTCCTCTCGGAAGGCAAACGGTCGCGCCAAGCTCCATCAGGCTTTGTGTGAAATCACCGCGTCGTTTTTGGGGATATATCAAGGTCAGGGATTCAGCAATAGTTTTCTTAAGTACAGAAGGACTAATGCTCTCATAGATACCGGCTACCCTCGAAATGACCCGGACAACGTTCCCGTCGACAGCCGGGACTTTTTCTTCAAAACATATCGAAGCAATCGCGCCCGCCGTATACGGGCCGATACCCGGAAGCTTTATGAGCTGATCGTATGTGTCGGGAAAGCGACCGCCATGTTCCCGTACAATCAGCCCGGCTGTTTTTTTCAGATTCAAAGCGCGGCTGTAATACCCTAGCCCTTCCCAAAGCTTCAACAGCCTTTGCTCGTCTGTTTCGGCAAGGACCTCAATCGACGGTACCTCTTCAAGAAAACGCCGATAATAGCCGATTACGGTTTCCACACCGGTCTGCTGTAGCATGATTTCAGACAGCCATACATGATAGGGAAGGCGGTCTGCTCTCCAAGGCAGCGGGCGGGCGTTTTTATCATACCAATTGAGTAGAGCATGCGGTAATTTCTGTGTTATGTTGAGCATTCAAATCTCCGATCCGAAAAGTAAGACATTTGTCGGTATCTTATGCCGGTGCCTTTCATGCGCCATACTGGAGAATATCTTTGAGCATTATTTTTCTTGCTTCGCCTGTATAAAGTGTTATCTTTAGTGTTTCATTGTCAAGAAAAGAAAAATCACCCGAAAAATCCCCGATAATACCAACCGGGTTAGCCGTTTCGTCATCAAACCTTTTCAAAATCACCAGTGTCTCTTCTGCCTCAAGCGTACGAATAACGACGGCGAAGTGGTTTTCATCGGGAGAGACCGCAAAAGCGGCTGTCATACGGTTATTGTCCATGGTCCGGTAGAGAACATTTTCGTTTTTGTCCATCAGAGAATTAACCGTGCCCTCTGAAAAATGCGGATCGGGCTTGATATAATAAAGGTTTGTGAAGCTTTCGTTCCATACAAATGCGAAGCCGTAATAATAAGACGTTTTATATTTTTCGTTGAGCTCAATAACAAGGTATTGATTTGTTGATGGATTTATATGTGATGTGACGGCAAGTATGCTGTCTCCGCCAAGCCACTCAAGGTTTAAAACCTGATTGCTGTTTTCAAACAGGATATCGGCAAGCAGCCGGTCTTCTTCTGTCAGGCGTATGACATTGCTATCGTCACCGGCGTAACGGATGATTTGAGCAGTCATCATCCCGTCTTTCGTCGAAAGCGGATCCGTTATCAATTCAAAGTCAGCTATGACAGGTACATAAAGCTCAGATAGGTCTGCAGGCGAAGACATCGGCGAAGGCAATTCCGATTCATCGGATACCCGTCCGACCGTACCATTATCGGGTTTTACGCAACCCGATGCCGCTAAAAATAAAACAAGCAGCGCAAGGGCAAATTTATGTTTTTCCATTGTTACTCCATTCCGAAGGGGCAGTGCGTATTACGTCCTTTAACATTATAGCAATGCTAAATCAAGAACAAGCCACTCGGACCGAATTTTTTATGAAAGGTATATTAATGATAACAAAACTCACGAATATTATACCTTTTTATTAGCGAGTTGTGATAGAATACAAATAAACGGCCAGCTATTTGGAAATCCACATATTTACCTTTTGCCGGACTTATTTATAATAAAATATAGAAGGACACAGGAAAATGAACAAAATGAACGGAGATGAAATGATGGAGGAGCAAAAATATCAAAGCATGTTCTTTGAACTGAAGCCGCAGTATACGCAATGGGGCAGCTGGTGCCATTCTCCGCAACTGTATTTTCGCGGGGAAGAGGATATTCCCGGCGCAAAGTACAATGTGGGATGGCAGATTTTCAAAGAACCGATCCATTGGATGGAGCCGGACCCGCACTTCCACAGAGAGGAAGAATACCTTGTGTTTATCGGAGCCGATCTGTATAATCCCGAGGAGTTTGACGCGGAGATTGTGCTCTGGATCGGGGAAGACGTAAGCAAAATGGAAAAGTATGTGATCACGAAGCCCACCATCGTCCGCATACCCGGGAGTATGTGGCACTGTCCGCTGGACTTTGTCCGCATCGATAAACCGATTTTATTCCAGGCTGTGTATCTTGACGGAACCTGCGGAAGGGTATCCAAGAAAACCGACGAAAATGGCAAGGTTCAGTTCGTTTACGGCGGGCCGGAAATCATGGGCGGCTGCCGCCTTGAGCCGGGCAAGAAATGTACATATTGCGGCAAGTGCTTCCGTTTGGAACATGAAAAGAAGACGGCTCAAACTGAGCAGTAATAATACGCATCGAATGCGAGAAAGAAAGTATTATGGCCATGTGGGCGCTCTTGCACCTACGGCCTTTTTGACCTAAATTATGCTATTCTGCATTTTTAACGGAGAATAATATAACGTGTCCCCAGGCCATAATTTCGTGACCTGGGGACTTTGTTATTATGCAAATATTTCTATTTGTTTGTCGCAAGAAGCGCACGCTTAACCATTGTTTTGGCAATTTGAATCTTGAACTTGTTGTCCTCAAACGGCTGCGCGCCTTCCACGGCGGCAATTCCGGCCGCTTCGGCATTTTCATCATTGATCGGCTTCCCAGCAATCACCTTTTCCGCAGCATATGCGCGGTACGGCGTCGGGGCAACTGCTCCGAGGCATATGCGCGGACTGTCGCCATTAACCAGAACAGCGCAGTTGACAACAGGGAAGTCGATGGATTTCCGGAAGGCGAACTTGATAAATGCGCTTTTTGCACCCTCTTGTAGAGCGGGAATCAGGATTTCCGTGACAATCTCATCAGCGGTAAGTACCGTGTTGCAGTTCGATCTGACATCGAAGAAGTTCTCGGCTTCAATGACGCGCCTGTTTGTTTTGATTTTCGCATCAAGAGCAATCAGAGCAGGCGCGATGTCGGACGGGTGAACCGCATAACAGCCGCAGTTTAAGCATCTGCGCGCTTCGCTGTCTGCTTCCGCCATCGATGGGGTGAGGGAATCCTCAAGATTCAAGCGGCGTTTATCCGCATCGAGCTGCTTTAGCCTCAAAGCGCTCTTTATCTTTATCCCTTCGGGATCGAAGGTGACGAATTTTGAATCGCATTCGCTTTTGTCATCACAGGTGTTGTCTACGCCCAGATAGCGAAGAATACCTCTCGCGGCCTTGTGCCCGGCAGCAATGGCACCGATAACGGTTCCGGGTCCCGTAGTCGCGTCGCCGGTTGCGAAAATGCCTTTTCTGGATGTCATTGAGGTCTCTTCGGATACATCGATAAGCCCTCTTTTGTTCAGCTGCATCTGATACTTCTCGTCAAGGAAAGACAAATCGACATTCTGTCCGACTGCCATTAAAATGTTTTCCGCTTTAACGTTCATGATTTCGCAAACATTATATTCCGGGTTGAACGAGCCGGTTTCGTCATATACGCTCACGCAGCGCTTAAGTTCCATTCCTTTGACAACGCCGTTTTCCTCAAGAACCTTGGAAAGACCCCAGGAAGGCATGATAATGATGCCCTCTTCTTCAGCCCTAGCGATTTCCTCGGCACTGGCCGGCATGCGGTCTCTCGGTTCAAGACAAGCCAGAGTAACCTTCTTTGCGCCAAGGCGCTTAGCGGTGATTGCCACGTCCATAGCCACGTTTCCGCCGCCTGTGACCAGAACCTCTGACCCTATCTTTCCTTCCATCCACTTATTTACCTCAACAAGGAAATCGAGGCCGAACTCGGTCAGTTCCTCGCCAGCGATACCGACGACAGGGCGCTTCCATGTACCGGTGGCAAAACAGACGCTGTCATATTCCTTTTCTAAGGCCTCTGCTTTGATTGTTTCACCGACCTTAATGTTCAGCTTGAATTCAATGCCCATGTTCTCAAGCGCTTTAATCAGCTTGCGTACGGTTTCTTTGGGCAGTCTGTAGGCAGGGATAGCATACATCAGCATACCGCCGGCTTCTTCCATGCTGTCATAGACCGTAACTTTATTACCCGCGCGGCGCAGATAGAAAGCTGCGGAAAGGCCGGAGGGGCCGGAGCCTACGATGGCGACCGACTTTCCGGTTTCTTTTTTCGGGGCGACATAGAATTTATCGCTGTTTTCAAGAATGTAATCACCGATGGTGCGTTCTATTCCGCTGATGGTAACGCTTTCGTCTGTCTGACAGCGGTTGCAGCCCTGCTGGCAGAAATGCGCGCAGACACGGCCTGTGATGGCTGCTATCGGGTTGACCTTCATAATAATTTTTACCGCTTCATCCCAGTTCCCTTTTCTGATCTGGTCAAAGTAGCCCGGAATGTCGGTACCGGCGGGACACTCTTTCGTACAAGGCGTGACGTGGGCTTTCATTCCACCGAAGATCGAATGAAAACGATTTTCACCGAGAATCGCATAGCATTCATTGCCGCCCTTACGGCTGCAGTTAAAACGATTTTCTGCCTTGCGGAAATACCAGCAGCGGGGAAGTTGAGAAATGTTGCCGCCAATTGTGCCCATGTCCCTTATGTGCGGTGTTGCGACACTGTACGCTGCCTGCGCAAGAGCCGTAAAATTTTCCTTGACAGCGGGATGGTCGGCGATATCGGCAATGCGCGTAAGCGCACCGATTTTAAGCATACCGTCCTCTTCTTTTATGTAATCAAGGCCGGGTATGGATTTGAGGTTAACAACCAGCGAGGGGTAATCCGGTAGAATATTGTCCTTTAGTGTGCCAAGCAGATCGGTTCCCCCGGCAATCAGGCTGGATTGGCAGCTGCCGAGAGCTGTAACGGCTTCATCCACTGTTTTCGCGTTTGTATGATTAAATGGCTTCATATATACCCTCCATTCCGCCGTCAAGCGGCGGCACCAATATGGTGAAAAAATGAACACATCAGGCAGTCATATTCCCATTGATCATGTAGGAAATTTGTCTTGAAACAGGTTCATTCTTTCCGGTCTGATTTGGTTTCAAACCGTTATGCTTTTCCTAGCGCTTTTAAGACCTTATCAGGCGTTGCCGGCGGATCTACCCAGACGCCGATTGCGTTGTGGATTGCGATGATGACCATATGGGTATTGGCAAGCGAGTGGCTGATACCGCTTGCGCCGTAAGCAGCGTTGCCCGAACGCGTTTCAAGAAACCTGCGGTCGACCGGCGGAATGTCCATGATGGTCGGTTTTCTGTATTCGATCATATTTGCTGTAAGCCTTACGCCGGTTCTCTCGTCAAAAACATACTCTTCCAATAGCTGGCATCCCTGACTGAAATACATGACCTGGTCGATCTGGCTTTCCAGTGAAGTCGGACGAATGACCTTACCGGGGTCGGCGACAACGCCGAATCTGAGTATCTCGACAACGCCGGTATCCATATCAACGGCGACTTCGCAAAAAGCCGTATTCATTGTGTCCAGCATTTTGCCCATACCCAGGCTCCAGATAGCCGCGGGAGGCCTGCCTGAATAGGTTGCGAATATGTTTTTCTGTGTGGCCTGAGCAATCGGAAGTCCCTTGGCGGGGTCGGCTTTGACGACGACCTTCCCGTCCGCGAGATCCAAATCCTCGGGCTTCAGGCCTTTAAATGGGTTAGGGCCTTGCGGAGCTCCGAAACCGCCAAACATAGATGGAGGAGGCGGATTCTCAGCTTCCTCAATCGCTGCTTCCAGAATTTTTTGCTTCAGGATGTTCGCGCATTCTTTCATAGCCCAGGAAGAGGCAGTGGTTCCGTCCGATCCTCCGCCGACGGGCGTAAAGGTTTCCTTGTAGTCAAAGTCGATGCTGATATCTTCATACTGCAGCCCGAGTTCTTCCGCAACAACCATCGCATTGCACTCAACGGCAAAGATGCCGGTACAAGGCCCTTGTGTCGGCATATGCACAATGCCCCTGCGCAGCTCCAGCTTGCAGTCATATCCGGAAAAAGCATGTCTCGGGCAGATTTGGTAGCGGAAGCTCATACCGTGCATTCTTCCGTCCGGAAGCTTTTTCGCCTTGGATGGATGCCAGTTCCAATTCATCAGCTTTTTTCCTTCGTCTAAACAAGCTTCGAAGCTGGGTACCGGATTCATGTCGGTTTGTGAGGTCGGGCCATGCAAATTCAGTTTTGCGATATCAATCGGATCCTTACCGAGCTTTTCAGCAATCAGGTAGATTGCCATGGTCCCGGCATCCCAGTTGAATGGGCAATGCTGACCGCTTAGGTACATTTTACCGCGGTTACTGTCGACGATATCCATGGATTGCCGAATGTTCAGGCACTTCAAGGTGTAATACGGCCCGTAACCCTGATCGTTGGCCGTACCAAAGCTCGAGCTTCCCTGTACGCCGCCGTCAGCGATTGAAAAGTCGTCGATGGCTGTAATCAGACCGTTGTTTTTTATGCCTACCTTCAAATGCATGTAACGCTCATTCATTAAAAAATCGTATGTTTGTTCGCGCGTGTTTACGCACTTTACGGGTCTTCCGGTTCGTTTGGCAAGCAAAGGCGTGATTTCCTGTGATTTTCTCATACCCCAGTCGCAGTATTTGCCGCCTTGGAACAGACCTTCCTGAACAGTTTTTTCCGGCGGCATGCCATACATACCGCCGATAGCGTCCTTTCTCTGGACCGCGCCTTCGATATGCAGACTCTTTCCCTCGCCATTGTACGGATCATCAAACCACCAGGCTACAGAACCGGGCGGGTTTGGTATGTGAGACGCAAAGGCAGGTAATTTCAAATCGTATTCGATAATCTGGTTCGCTTCCGCAAAACCCGCCTCAATATCGCCCTGAACGACAGTTGCATAAGAGACATTGCCCCTTTTCGGGTGATCCGGATCGGGCTTTGGATCAAACATGCCCGGAGGAAATTCATCGAATTCGGGGGGACGGATAACCGGATAATCGGGGTCTCTTCCCTTTAGTATATCTACGATATGAGAAAGCACTTCCCATTCGACATCGAGCTGCCTGAGCGCTTCATCGCAGATGTCTTCATTCTCTGCCACGACAATGACAGCGACCTCGGCGTTTTCCTGATCCGCTATATTGTCGAGCCAAGCTCTGCGCGGGCCGAAACCGAAGGGTGTGGCGCCGAGCTTCTTGATATCCTCATCTTCCCAGGTAACAATATCGGCTACGCCGGGAATGGCTCTGGCTTTTGTGGTATCTACGCTGAGGACTCTTGCGTTGGCGTAAGGGCTGCGCAGAAATTTAGCGTGAAGCATATTCGGAACGACGAAGTCGGCTCCGAACTTACCGATACCCGTGGCTAGGGCATATGATAATTTGCCGGGGAGGTTGGGCTTTCCGACTACTCGGAAATGCTCTCTTTGGCCGTTAACACCGGCTATATCAGCCATTTACTCAGCCCCCTTCCGACATTTTAAGCGCTGCCTCCAAAATTGCCGTAGAATGGCGCGGATATGTACCGCAGATGCAGATATTTCCGGCAAGTGCTTCACGTATCTCCTCTTCGGTAGGATCCGGATTTTTATCCAGAATCGCCTTTGCCGAGACAAGAAAACCGGGCGTGCAATAACCGCATTGCATCGCATCCCACCGGCAGTATGCGTCTATAAGCGGTTTCCACTTCGGGTTCGCGGCTATGCCTTCAATGGTCTGAATAGATTTACCTTCACATTCTACAGCCAAAATGGTGCAGGAAAGCACGGATCGGCCATCCATGATGACTGTGCAGGATCCGCAGGCTCCACGGTCGCACATCAGTTTGCATCCCGTAAGACCAAGCCTGTATTGAAGCGCCCGATGCAAAGTCCAATGCGGCTCGATGAGCACCTGACAGGCCTTTTCATTGATGTTCAGATTAACGGTCACAGGCAAAATCGCATCCGGATGATCTGATATGTAATGAAATTTCAAATCAACATAGTTACCGAATGTCCGGCCGCATATCGGACAGCGAAATTGCGTGAGCGTCGCGACAATGTTCTCAATTGCCTCTGCTGCGCGCATACGCGCGGATTCTTGTGTAAAGGGCACTGAGACTTCGTGAGGGGTGACGCCAGTGCTTTTGACATTCTCTTCACTAATCATGTAAATCCTCCCTAAAATGTATTTCAGGAATAATGGGTGCTGTAAAACCGGTTGTCCGTCGAAAATGACCTGCAAACAACCGAAATGGCCGTTTGAGAAAAACAATTCCTTTTCTCCATATTACATGACATGCTATCTAATAGCAAGCATGAATAATCGATTATAAAGTTTTGGAATGCTATAATTTCGGCCGATCCTTCGTCCTTCCCGATTGCGGAACTGTGCCGGCCTCCGGGAAATATCAGTTGTGCAAAATGTCCTTGAATATGAACGACAAACTTGATACGAGTAAGAAAAAGCATATGCTCATCCCTGCGTATATTATACCTTAATAAAATATTACACGCAACGCCATAAATTTACCGGAGTTTAGTGATTTTATGCATACAACAGAGAAAATTATTAAAATATATAGTAATTTGTGGAAAAAAGTTTTATAATACATCTTTGACAAGCAGACCGACGGCATGGAAAAGAACGTTTTTAATATAGGGGTTGTTTTCATGGATCCTTTAAACAAACTTGATCTTAATGAGCAGGGTGAGGGGGTGCAAAAGTTTGATCAGACGTTGATGATGCTGGCTTCAGGATTTATCAATGTGCCCTATGAGAACCTGGATCGTGCCATCGAAAATGCTATGCGGATCGTCGCCGGATACTGTCGTGCAGATAAGGCGATTATTTATCGTTATGACCCTGAACGCGATATCGTTTCCAACGAATATATATGGACTTCACGTCCCGGGGACGGCGTTATTTTTGACTTGACGGATTTGCAGTCTGCGCATGAAAAGCACAGAGCGGATGAGGCCTATATCCGGAATTTTCGGAAGCTTCCGGACGACAATGATAACTTAAGTAAGACACGGACTGAGCCGTATACGGCTTTGCTGTGTTCCAGCCCGATATTTCAAGGAAGCAAAATGCTTGGCGCTGCTGCGTTTTTCTCGTCTGACAGGAATAATGATTGGGCAAATACCGAAATATTCCTGATTAGGATATTCAGCAAAATCATGAGCAATATCCTGATAAGAAAGAAACAAGAATCAATTCTTATCGAGTCCAGCAAGATAAATCTTGAGATCCTTAATTCTATCAATGAAGGCGTAGGATTGTATGACAGAAGCGGTAACACCCTGCGGGTAAACCGATGCCTTGCGGAAAAACTCGGCAGAACCGAGAAGGAGTGCATAGGGGTCAACATCAGACAGCTTTTTCCGGTTAATCAATACGGCGATTTGAGTGATAAATGGATGAAAAGGCTGGAGCAGGCGTATAGCTCAGGCGAATGTGTGATATTTCAAGACCTTATAAACGGAAGATGGCTCGACAACCGCTTGTATCCGATAAAAAAGAAAGGTGTTGTTACGGCCGTTACCATGCTTTCCTCGGATATAACAGATGGTAGAACGGCTGAAGAAAAGGAGCGACGCAACGCTGTCCTGGTCAAGGAAACGGAGGTCCTTCGAAAAAAGGAAGAAGAATATCTGGAAATACTCGACGGCTCCACTGAAGCCACATGGATTATCGATATCGCACTTGATAAACTTGAGTTTTCTGCTCAGTGGCTGAGGCGAATCGGCGGCGAGAACATTGCGCCTGGAGATATAAAGCATTTTTTCGACAGCCTTATTCATCCTGACGATATAGACGCAGTATTGAAGAACAGGGAGCTGATTTATAGAAATAAAAAGACCAAGTACAGAGCGGAATACCGGATGAAAACAGCAGACGGAAAATATATCTGGGTTATGGATAAGGGAAAAGTCACATATAACGAAGAGGGCTCTCCCATAAAGATATATGGTACATCAACGGATATAACGGAACAGAAAGAAGCGGAATCGCTTATTCTGCGTCAAAACAATGTATTGCAGACGATCAAAATGATTTATGAAAAATCGTTTCAGTGCGAGACTTTCAGCGAGTTACGCATCGCCTGTATGGGTATTGTTGAAACACTGACTGAGAGCGAATACAGCTATATCGGCGCAATCGGCCGAGATGGATGGGATAGTAACGGAGAAGAACCTTTCGGATCAAAAGAGTCTTTTCGCGGGTTTGCACTCAAAAGATTGTACGAAAAAATACATGAAACCGGACATAATTATATGATAAACGTTCCATCATCAGGACATCCGGAAAGCGAAAACCTCTCCGATGCGTGCCCGGATATCACATCTTTTATGGGTGTTCCCTTTATTCAAGACGGGAAAGTCACCGGTGTTCTGGCTGTTTCGAATCGAAAGGGAGGCTATAGGCATGAAGACCTTAAGATACTGGAGGCTGTCGTTCCTACGGTATATGAGGTGCTAATCAGAAAACGCACCGAAGAAACAATCCGACACAATGAAATTTTAATGCGTACAATTATGGACAGTTCCTCCGATTTTCTGTTCATCAAAGACAGAGACGGCAAAATGGTCATGGCCAACAAAGTGTACGGAAAGGTATTCGGGGTCGATATACGGGAAATCATCGGCAAAAATGATCATGAACTGCACCCTGTACGCGAAATCGCAGATAAAATCATAAAAATCGACCAATACGTAATGAAGACCGGGGAAACGCTGACTAGCGAAGAGTCGGTTGAGACCAAATCCGGATATAAAACATTTCAGTTGTCCAAGATGCCCTGGCAAGATCTAAACGGCAGGACCATCGGAGTTTTGGGCGTTGCCCACGACATTACAAAACTTAAGAACGCCGAGATTTCTTTGCAGGAAAGCATTCGGTCAATTAAACACAGCAAAAACTACATAGATATCCTATATGAAACAACTGAAACGATATTAAGCAGTATGTCTCCCTTGAACGACATATACAGCCTTTGCCTGAAGGTGATGAAGTTTCTGGATGGTCACATATTTTTCAATTACATGCTCAGGGATGGTGAGCCGGATTTATATCTCAACGCCTTCGAAGGGATAAGCGAAAAACAAAAGAAGGACTTAGAAATACTATCCATTGACTCTTCGCTCTGCGGCACCGCCATTTTAAACCGCTGCAAAATGGTATTTGAAGATATCCAGACATCCGACGATCCGCGTACAGAGTTTGTCAAAGCATTAGGAATCCGGGCATATGCCTGCTTCCCTTTGATGACGAACGATACGGTGGTCGGCTCATTGTCTTTCGGAACCCGGTCGAGGGATCGATTCCTCGATGAAGAACTGATGCTGATAAAGACGGTGTCTGAAAGCATATCGGTCGCAATCAAACGAAAACAAAACGAAGAGATGCTGATCAGACAAACCGAAGAGCTCAAGACAGCCGACCGGAACAAAAACGAATTTTTAAGCGCTTTGTCCCATGAGCTTCGCAATCCTCTGGCGACAATCGAAGCTGGTCTTTCCCTTCTGGATGCGTCGAAAGATAACCTTGAACAGGGAAAGGCAAAGGATATTATGCGCCGTCAGATGAAGCAGCTTATCAGTCTCATCGATGATTTGCTGGATGTAACACGCATCACAAGAAACAGGATTGTTTTGAAAAAGGAAAGAATAGAACTGAATGCGTTGGCAAAATCGATTGCAGATGATATGATGACTTTTTTTGAAAAGAAACGAATAAAGCTGACATGCAGCATTGGTACGAACGCCATATACATAGACGCTGATCCGGTGCGAATCAGGCAGATAATTGAGAATCTGCTGCACAATGCAATGAAATTTACTGTTTCGGGAGACGAAGTTATGCTTGCGGTTTATGTACAAAGCAACAGTGCAATGATATCGGTAAAAGACAACGGGATCGGTATCGATCCGAGATTCATGTCCAACTTGTTTGAACCGTTCATGCAGGCGGATAAATCTCTGGACAGAAGCAATCCCGGCCTGGGCTTGGGTCTATCGATCGTAAAGGGAATTGCAGTTTTGCATGGCGGCAGCGTAAGAGCATGCAGTGAAGGACTCGGAAAAGGGTCGGAATTCATGATTTGCATACCGGTGTATATGCGCTGACAATATGTAAAAAACAACGAAGTTGCCGCGAAATGCGGTAAAAGCATTTCGCGGCAACCTATGTTCCGTAAAATTTAAAATTTGATCACCTTGGACGGTTCGGAGAAAGAGGATATCGTCGCTGTCGCGTCTTTTAAATAAAGGACCTGACAATTACCGTCATCCGCCTTGTACATGCCCTGCAGCGAGGGGTACGCATCCAGCATATGCTGCCTTGCTTCATCCCTGTCATCATCAACGGCGGTCGCCGCTATGCGGATCCATTTTCCCTCTGACATAGCGCATATCTCGACTTTCGGGTTAGCAACCATTTGTTTTGAGACATCCTTGACTTTCCCCGTCTGGATATACAGCTTGCCTTCAAACATATCCACTGTTCCGAAAGGACGGACTCTCGGCTGATCTCCTTCAGATGTAGCCAGATAGTACGTTCCGCATGTTTTCAAAAAATCGTATACTTCCTGCATGAATGCATCCTCCGTTTCAATTTTGACTAATTTGCTTATCTCTATCATAATACAAAACAGCAAATATTTCAAGTATGTTTTGTTTGAATAATATGCTATGCATAAATGTCTTAAGACATATAGATCGGGCACCGGAACATCCGGTGATAATATTATTGAATAATGTGGGAAAAATTATTGACATTATACTTTTTAATTTATATAATGGATTAACAAGTTAACACGCTAATGTGATGAAGAAGGAAAGTAAGCGGAGCGATCTTGTCAGGGAAGGCTTGTCATGGACTGAAAGCAAGCCTGAAGTGAATTCCGTTGAAGTTCCCTTCCGAGCTTGTCCGCTGAATGGGTAGTCGCTTTGTAGGTGGACGCGGCATTCCCCCGTTACCAGGATAGGATATGATTTCGTATCCGAAAATGAGTGCGCGTATGAATATTTACGCGAATCAGGGTGGTAACACGGATAGCGCCTTTTGCCTTTCGTCCCTATTTTGGGGACGGGGGGCTTTTTTGTTGTTTTAAAACAAACACCAAAATTATCAAATAGTAAAAGGAGACTTGTTTATGTTGGGATTACCGGATGTATCTATTTGGCTTGCCTATGTACTCTCTATCGGTGGGGCGGTTCTATGCGTAATATATGGGATCGTTCATTGGAACAAAGATAACGGAGGAGATAAGAAATGATCTATATAATCGTCAGTCTCTCCCTATATGCAGTTATTATGGCGGTTTTATCCTTTATCGGCTACAGGAAAACAAAGAGCACCAGCGATTATCTTCTGGCCGGCAGAGAGATCCATCCGATAATAATGGCGGTGTCGTATGGTGCAACGTTCATCAGCACCTCTGCGATTGTCGGATTCGGCGGGGCAGCCGGACAATTCGGCATGGGATTGCTGTGGTTGACGGTACTCAATATCCTCGTCGGTGTACTCATCGCTTTTATCGTTTTTGGAAAAAAGACCAGAGAAATCGGTCACAAGCTCGGCACGAATACGATGCCGGAACTATTATCGCAGCGGTTCGATTCCAGATTTATGCAGGGTTATGCCGGTCTTTTGATATTTTTGTTCATGCCAATCTACGCATCAGCCGTGCTTAAAGGGATCGTGGATTATGTGGCCAAGTACACAGGGGCAAATTTTGATGTCATTTTAATTGTTTTAAGCGTTTTGTCGGCAGTGTTTGTAATCATGGGCGGTTTAAAGGGGATCATGTTTGCGGACGCATTCAATGGTGCGATTATGTTCGCCGGAATGGCGTTTCTGATTATTTACACTTACTCGCTGCTGGGCGGCGTCAACGAAGCGCATGAGGCGCTGACCCGGCTTCCCGATATGTCCGGCGTTAAAGAACAGACAGATGGGCTTGTCAAAGGCGGTTTTTCCGGCTGGACATCCATGCCGAAGATGGGAACACCGGTTTGGTGGAACATTGTATCGACACTGGTGGCAGGCGTAGGTATCGGCGTGCTCGCGCAGCCGCAGCTGTCTGTCAAGTTCATGACGGTAAAAAGCGGCAGGGAACTCAATCGCGCTGTTTTATCCGGCGGTATTTTCATTTTGTTTATGACGGGTGTTGCATTCACTGTCGGCGCGCTTTCCAATGTCTCATTTTATAACGAAACAGGTGAGATAGCCATCAAAGCAGCCGGCGCAAACGATGCAATAATACCCTCATTTATCAAAATGTTTTTACCCGATTGGTTCGGCGGCATTTTTCTGGTCGTGCTGATGGCAGCGGGTATTTCTACTTTGAACGCATTGGTTCACTCAATGGGTACGGCTCTTGGCCGCGATTTCTTAAAACAATCTTTAAAGCTTAAAACGAATACCGTCAAGCTGACGCGCATAGCGATGGGAATCGGGCTGGTGATCAGTGCGATTCTTACTTGGCTGTCCGGCAAACTGGATGTCAGCATGGCAATCATAGCTATCGGCACTTCATTGTTTTACGGATTGTGTGCGGCTACCTTTTTGCCGACATATATCGCAGCCCTGTTTATTAAGAAATTTCCTAAGAAAGCGGCACTGGCCAGCATGATTTCCGGTTCCGCAATCAGTCTGTTCTGGTTGTTCTTCGTTCAGGAGAAAACAGCCGGAAGCTTGCAGATTTGCAAAATGTTGTTTGGCACCACATCCATTGTGAAAGGCACGGCGCTCAATACATTTTCGATGGTTGATGCGATTGTAATAGCGCTCCCGCTGTCTGTTATCACCGGTATGATTGCCTGGGCAATCATTGGGAATGTCAGGGAATCGGAGCCGGCCGGTGTTTTGAACAGTGCAGGTTGACCGAAAAACGCAAATATAGCTTTTTGTTTCCTGGATAGTCCCCGGGATACATTGCACATGGTGTAAATGATAAATTTATGCTTGCAGCAAAAGGACAATAAAGGTAAGATAAAGATAATAAAATGGTAAAAACAGAAGCCGCATATGTCCCGGAATACTAAGAAATGAGGAATGAAAATGAATGAAGTTTTGAAGACGATAATGGAAAGACGCAGTGTGCGCGCCTACACAGACAGGCAATTGAGCCGGGATGAGCTTGATTTGATTATCGAAGCGGGATTGTACGCGCCGTCTGCACGCAACGAGCAGCCCTGGTATTTTACGGTGGTACAGAACCGGGCGCTGCTCGATGAGATAAACAAAAAAACGAATGAAGTGATGGCGGGGTCCGACAACGAACGGCTCAAGAGCTTTGGAAACAACCCTTCATTTCGCGCCTCATACAACGCGCCCACCGTTATTGTTGTGTCCGCCCGCGAAAACGCGGTGTCTGCGCAGACGGATTGCTGCGCCGCAATTGAGAACATGATGCTTGCTGCCAAGAGCATAGGGATAGGTTCTGTCTGGGTTGGGCTTTTATGGCCGTACCTCTCTCTTGACGTTGCAAGGGAAAAGCTGCAGATACCGGACGGGTATAAGCCGCTTCACGCCGTTGCGTTCGGTTACGCCGAGGGTGGTCAAATGGCTGCTCCGGAACGAAGAAAAGATGTAGTAACCTATATCAGCTGAGGATGGCCGGAAGGCAATGCGCGGTCCAACCGGACCGCGCATCGATGTATAGCGGGTATTATTATGTTTAGGTGTGCGGGTACTCACCTCTGAATACTTTCGTATTCGCTGATTATTGCAGGCTTGCTATTCTTTCCATGAACGCTTCGTAGGCTTCCTGATAAATTTCCTGGCATTCGTTGAGACCGGACGCGACAAGACCATCTACATAGGAATTCCATTCGCTGAGTGGTTCGGAACCGTCCACAAACAGCAAATAATTCTCCGTAATATAGGTCATCAGATCGACAGAGTATTGGGTAAGTCTGCCGGTTTGCTCAGGTGTGAAGGTAATGCTGGAAGGCCATTGCATCGTACCGTCATAATCGTAGTCCGCCCAATAATCCAGGAAACCTTTAAACCTGTCGCCACCCGGATAAGCATATGTTCTCCATATATAAGATACGCCTCCCTCGGTCAATGGGTTTCTCATAAACGCACAGATTGCCATTGCCATTCCACCGGGGTGCTCCATGATAAAATCGGAAAGCTGAGGTTCACCGCTTTCGTTATAAACGAAAGTATCTCCCTCTATGCCCCAGTTGGAGAAGAAAGCACCTTCTTCGCTGTAGAAGTAATCCAGATAACTGACCAGAAGCGGCATATTCTCAGTTTTGGCATTTATTGTCCAGGAACCGTAAGATACCCACTTTCTTGCATCGCCGCAATGTATGGTTTGTCCCTCGTAAACCAAGGGCATATGAATCGGGACAAAATACATGTTCGGATCCGCCACTACCGCATTGGGCGGCTCATAGCCGGGAACTTCGGTCGGAACAAGGCCGACCACGGCCATCTTACCGGCTGTAATCAGATCCTTTGCGTCAACACTGGCCGCTATGGACATCCAGTCAGGCTCGATGAGACCTTCAGAATACCACTGGTTAATCAAGGTCATGAAATTAAAGTCTTGAGCACGGGTATGGGTAAAGGCAACCTGGCCGTTGTCAACCAGAGCACCCAACGTGTTGGTGATGACCGGTATCGTATCCATTGCGTTAAAAAACCCGTAGTTACCGAGCGTTTTTGTCAGCATGAAAGGCCAATCACAGTCAAATTCCGTCTTGAACGTTTTGAGCAGAATGTGAATATCATCAAAAGTTACGAGATCGTCATTGACCATGCCCAGCTTTTCCAGCCAGTCGCCTCTTGTTACGGTTCCATATAGAAAAGCGCGTTCCTGTTCATAGCACCACATAGAGACAATCATATCGTCCTCGGGGAGAAGATGCGCGAGAAAACTCGGATCTTCGGGATGTGAGTGGGCGATGTACCAGTAGTTTGGCATGTATTCTCTGTATTCGTAAAGGTTTGCAAAGTATCCATCGTCTACACCTGAGGTCAAAGAGCCTTGATAATACCAGTCTGCATTGATGATTACATTCGGAAGGTCGTCTGCTGCAAGTAAAATCGGAAACTGTTCCGGCAGAGACTGCATGGCCACGACAACATATTCGATTGTTACACCTGTTCTGTTTCTCAGCTCCGCAGGATAGGGCAATGTGGAATAGCCTTCTTCGGGAATATAATCTGGTAGGAATG
>JAAYJC010000098.1 GCA_012523085.1 Clostridiales bacterium | reverse complement strand
TCAATTTGTACTTTTCCTTGATTTCTTCGCTCAGCTCCGTTTTGCCAATAAACTGAAGTGAGAAAAGAAAATCCGGAAACTGAGCGGAAAAGCCGGTGAATTTCAACATCACTCGCCTCCTGATCATATTATTTATCGGGTATAAATATAGTGCCTTAAACCGGACATCTGTGCGTCCTGTTTAAGGCAGTTTCTATATTCACGGAAAATTGCGCGGCAACAACAATTTTGCCTGATGCGGCGAAATACTGCGGCTCAGCCGCCGGTCTCATGGTTTAATATTCTTTCTTTTCCCGGAACACTCCGGTATAAACCTGGTCTGTGACAGCCGGTTCGACACAGGCGTTTTTATAACCCTGTGCATACTATGTCCCGCAAGTAGTCTCCGCCAAACAATCCTTCAGGCTTTTACGTTTGTAACGTCATTTACATGTTTCTCTTCTCTTTAACACATTATGCTTTGCAATCAGCATGTGCATTACCCGAATATTTTCATACGCCATCTCCGCCTGCCCGCATCCTCGGCCTGCCTCAACCCACATACCTGATCCGGATTTGATTGGCGGCTGCCTCGCTAAGCGCTAAGCAAACCTGTTTATCCGGAGAAAAGAACGGCGTCCTGAGCATATCGGATATTCGTGCAGGCGGATAGTGATACAGGATAAACAGCAGAACAATAAAACGTTCTTTAACGCTGAGGCCGCTCAGGGTTTCTTTGAGCATGTTCTGATGCGCAGTTTTGATAATCGGAATACATTCAGATGAAGATCCGGCCTTGCCACCTGTCTTTTTTTGAGTTTTACAGACAGATATAAACAGGCGCCTGATGCTCCGGCTTTCCAGCGCCGGAAAATCGGGCTTTTTCAGATAGGTAAGTTTCCTATAAGTCCGGCTAAACACCTTTTTGGTAAGTCGTTCGGCTGTTTCCTGATGCTCTATTGTATAAAATGCAAGACTGAACAGCTTTTTTATACTCTCGGACAAATGCTGTTCAACCGACAGGTTGTTTGATGGCAAAGCCCTCATCTCCTTCGGGTTAATCGCATGTATAAGGCGGTATTATTTCGGTTAACTACTATATAGACAACCGCCGCCTGCATGATGCAACAATTTACGGATAAACATAATTGCGTTTATCCTGTAGCGATGAGGGTAAATAGGCCTGCAGCCGTTTTCGGTTCCGGAAAAACTTTATTCCCGATAAACGATGCTCTCTGCGATGTTTATTATCTCGTCACGGCTGATCATCCCCTGAATGAGAATCAGGTGACCGTTCATTTCTAAGGCCAGCGTGACGACGGAATTTTTGATGACAAGCATTCCGTCCCTTCCGCCGATTTTTATGGTTTCGTTGACTTGTGCATTTTCGGTATCTACGGCTACCGTGCTGGAACTGCCGAATATGGTATAAGTAATGAAGCGTGTTTCATTTTGCTCATCGGTAAATACCATCCTTTTGATCGATTGGGTAACTATGGAATCGCTGACCTCGAAGCCTTCGGGGATATAGGATGGAACATAAGCCTGCGACCAGTTGACCACGAGTCCGTTATTGTTTTCACCATTACCCTCTCGCCGTTCTGTCAATTGGATTGTGGTGTATTCAGGCTCAATACTGATGAGCAGATTCAGTACGTTGACGCGAAAAGCATCCACGGTCATAAAAGCGACGGAAAACGCGATTATAATCGCAAGGATCGCAGCAGAGGCCATGCACATAATCCTGTGCGGGCTTCCGGACCTCCTTTTCCCGGCGCTTTTCAGACGCCTGTTCATGCGCCGCAAAAACCGGCTTACGGCATTTTTATCGGGCATGCTCACCGCGGCTTCCTCCAGAAGCTGTTCTGCGCTGCTTCTGAGCTCCTCATCCAGACTTCTTCCCTCGATTTCCGCTGTGATGGTTCTTATGGCCAGCCGGAAAATATTCTCTTCGTATTCTTCATTGATTCCGCTTAGCATATGCTCGACGCGCTCATTGTTCATCACCGGCCATCTCCGTTTCCGCCAGCTTTTTTGCGTTTCTTCTGGCTCTGGTCAGGTATTGCCGTACGCTGTTTGATTCAATTCCCATTATTTCAGCAATGTCTTTATCGTTCATTTCCAGCTCGTACTTGAAATGCAGCAGATCCTTTTGTCTTTGCGGCAGCTTCGCAATTGCCCTGCCGAGCAGTTCAAGGTCAGATTCATGAAACAGCTTGCCTTCTACATTCCCATCGTCGGAAATGCGGTCGGAAATGTCCATGTCTTTACCGTAATACAAGTGCTTCCTTTCCACATATTTGTGTTTTATGTAATTAATCGCAACGCTCCTTGCAGTATAGACAACATAGGAGGTGGTTTTGCAACCGGTAAGCGTGCGCAATACCGGAATTTTTTCGATCAGCCTGATAAAAACATCGCTGATCAGGTCCTCGATATCGGTGATGTCTTTTGTCAGACCGTATATGGTTTTCCGAACATATCTATAATAGCGATGATATAATTCCAGCATGAATGTCCTGTCGTCTGGATGCTCAATTACCTCGATCGCAGCAAAAAACATGAAAATCGCCTCCGGACAACCATAATAACAGATAATTCTTCTTTTTACCATATCCTTGCATCGGACATTTTCGATACGCCGCCCGCAATACTTCCCCGGTTTTTAACCGAACGGAACTTATACTATTCTCATTAAAAACGGAGAATAGTATTATTATGTTTAAAAGAGCCGTAGGCACCCTTGCAGCCGACTGCAGACCGTTAGCTGTAAATCACCTAAAAGGGTTGTTGACTGCGTCGGCTTGAAAGGAGAAACTATGCAAAAAAATAACCGTTATCGTATCATTGTATTGATTTCGGGTCTTTTTATCAATCTGTGTACAGGGATTTTATATATGTGGAGCGTATTTTTGCCTTATGTGGTCAGCCATCACGGCTGGAACCCTTCGCAGGTTGCGATGACCTCAGCCGTCATGATCGCAGGCTTTGTACTCGGCAACATCCTGACCGGGTTGGCGCAGGAGAAAATTCATCCGCGTGCAGCTGCATTTTTTGGGTGCGGGCTCTTTTGCTCCGGAATCTATCTGACCGCCTTAATCGGCCATGGCATCCCTTCGATGATTTACCTGACCTATGGGATTGCGGGCGGACTCGGCTGCGGTATCGCCTACGGCACTGTGCTGGCGGTCCTTCAGAAATGGTGGCCGGCACATTTGGGATTCGCGACTGGAACTTCCGTGGGTTTTTTCGGTCTTTCGGTCGTTATTCTCTCGCCGGTAGCGGACAGGATGCTCAGAACAGGCGGGGTGCCATTTACTTTCAAAATTCTTGCCATTGTATTTTTCGTTGTCTGCGCAGCGGCGGCGCTTCTGATGAAAAATCCGGATAAGGCATACTACTATTCGGAAATCACAAAAAAAATCGACATAGAGAACGTAAAGCAATTTAAACCCCGTGAAATGCTCCGGTCCATGTCGTACTATTATATATTGATATCCGTTTTCGCTGCCTCCGCAGCCTATCTTGTCATCGTCCCCTTCATTACCACGATAGCGCTCAGCCGGGGCATATCACCCGGGCTCGCCCTTATTGCGGTCATGGGTACGGGCGTTGCAAATGCCTTGGGACGAATCCTCGCCCCGCTTGCTTCCGAAAAAACCAGACGGACAACGGTGATGATGCTTTGCGCCATCATCTCCGCGGCCGCCTGTGTGTTAATCATATTCGCATCGGGCGCAGCCTATATAGCGGCCGTATTTTTCATTGCTTTTTCATACGGCGGCGCGTCTGGTATTACCCCTGTTATTGCAACAGAACTGTTCGGCGCGCGCTATTCCGGCGCCAATTACGGCCTTGTACTGGTTGGGGTTGGCTTATCCTCTATCGTCTTTGGAAGGCTCGCTGCTGTTTTTGTTTCCGGATCGTTGACCGGCGTGTTTATCCTATGCGCATCGCTCTGCTCGGTTCCGGTTCTGATGATGATTTTAATCAGGCGGCGCTGCTTAAAGCTCGGGAAAATCATTTAGCATCAGATCGCCTCGAACTGTGCGTTATAGAGTTCGGAATAGACGCCGCCCTGACGCATAAGCTCGTCGTGGCTGCCCTGCTCTGCGATGCTACCGTCCAGAACGACCAGAATGCGGTCTGCATTTTGGACCGTGGATAGCCGATGTGCGATCACAAAGCAGGTGCGCCCGCGCATCAGAGAAAGCATTGCGCTTTGTATCTGCCTCTCCGTCTGCGTATCCACATTGGAGGTTGCTTCGTCGAGAACCAGAATACGCGAATCCAGCAGCATCGCACGGGCAATGGTCAAAAGCTGCCTTTGGCCCTTGGATAGATTTACGCCGTTGTCGCTCAACACGGTGTTATACCCATCCGGCAGTGACAGGATATAATTATGTATCCGCGCAGAGCGTGCGCAGCGCATAACATCCTCAAGCGTAACGTCGTCCTTTCCGTAGGCGATATTTTCAAATATCGTACCGTGAAAAAGCCAGGTATCCTGAAGCACCATCGTAAACGATAAACGCAGGCTTTTTCGTGTGAGCTCCCTTATGTCGTGCCCGTCAATGGAGATACGGCCCGACTGGATATCGTAAAATCGCATCAGCAGGTTGATGATCGTCGTTTTTCCGGCCCCGGTAGGTCCGACGATCGCAATCAGTGAGCCCGGGGGCGCGTTCAGCGATAGGTTTTGGATAATGATTTTATCCGGATCGTAACCGAAGCTGACCTCAGAGAGCTTTACATCGCCGCAAATATCCTGAAGCTCAAGGCTGTCGACAGCGTCCGGCGGCTCGGGCTTTTCATCGATCAGGCGAAGCACGCGTTCCGCGGCGGCCAGCGCCGACTGCAGCTCACTGATGATATTAGCAAATTCGTTGATCGGTCCGGAGAATTTCCGGGAATAAAGCACAAAGGAGGAAATGCTGCCAAGGGAGATACCGCCCATCATATACATCAGCGCGCCAAATACGCTGACCAGCGCAAGCGATAGATTGTTGATGAAATTAACCGATGGGCCGGTCATGCTGGCAAAGCATTCCGCTTGGTAGTTGGATTCGGTTGCCGCCTCATTTTTTTGGTCAAACCGTCTGACGAAGACCTCTTCTCTGCCGTAAGCCTTCGTTGTCTTCATTCCACCGGTGTATTCTTCGACAAACCCGTTCATTTCTCCGAGCTTTGATGAGCGCATACTGAACAAGGGCCGGACTCTTTTGGATCTATACCGGGTAAACAGGATAGAAATGGGCACCGTGAAAGCAAAGACGAGCATCAGCTTCGGGGAAATTGTCATCATCATGATAAACGAGCCTGTTACCGTAATAAGCGACGTGAGCATTTGAACCAAATCATTTGACAGGGAAGCGTTGACCGTGTCGATATCATAAGAGATAATGCTGATGACATCGCCGGTCTTGTGCTTGTCGAAAAAGCTGACCGGCAGCTCTGCCAGCTTGTTAAAGGCGTCCCTGCGCATACTGTAAACGACATTCCTGCTCAAGCGGATCATCAAGCCGGCAAGAATATAGGAAAACAGCGAAGATATCAGATAAAAAACGATCATTAAAAGCGCGTAACGGTATACATCCGGGAAGTTAACCTTCCCGACGCCGGGCGCTATCGCATCAATGGCATAGCCGGATAGCTTTGGCCCCACCAGCGCAAGCAGGTTTCCGCCGACACCCAGTATCAGCGCCAGCAGCAGAAGCCATTTGAACGAATACAGGTACTTCCAGAGCCTGCGTAAAATAGTAGTCGTTTTGACCGTCGGCCGTTCAAATGCACCTCCGCCCGGCCCGTGTCCGCCTCCGCCCGGCCTGCGCTGTCCGCGGTTTGCCCGCATCGTCTTTCCCCTTGCATCCATTAACCCACCACCCCCATCTGCACCCTGTAAATTTCTTTGTAGCTTTCACAGGAAAAAAGAAGCTCTTTATGCGTACCGTACCCGATAACCTGCGCATCATCCAACACGAGTATCTTGTCCGCGTACATGATTGAGCTTACGCGCTGAGCGACAATGACCGTTGTCGTATCGGAGAAATCGCGTTTGAGCATTTTACGCAGCTCCGCATCCGTTTTATAATCCAGCGCACTCGAGCTGTCATCAAGGATCAAAATCTCCGGGTTCCCGGCTAAAGCCCGGGCTATTAAAATCCGCTGCTTCTGACCCCCGCTCAGGTTTGCGCCTTTAACTGCAAGTATGTCTTGAAATCCGTTTTGCCGCTCCGCAATAAACTCCGCCGCCTGCGCCGTCACCGCCGCTTTTTTGATCTGTTTCTCGCTCAACATCCGACCAAAATCGATGTTTTCATAAATTGTATCCTCATATAGAAAATCGTTCTGGAAAACGACACCGAATTTTCCGTGCAGTTCTTCCGGCGGAATCCCGCTGAGCTTATCCCCCGATATCCTGATCTCCCCGGCATCGGGATCGTAAAAACGCAGCAGAAGCTGGATGATCGTCGACTTCCCGCTTCCGGTCGGGCCGATGATACCCAGCGTCTCCCCACGCTTGATACAGAAGCTGAGGTTTAAGATATTACTGCGTATTTTATTGTAGGAAAAGCAAACATCCCGAAACTCGATGTGGTAATCTCCCGGTTTATGATCGCGGTCCCCTGTCATTATATCTTCAGGCGCTTCAAGCACCTCGGCAATCCGCTTTGCGCTCGCCGCGCCTTTGGTATAGATCAAAAACAGGCGCGAAACCATCATCAACGCGTTTAGGATGATCGTAAAGTAGCTTAAAAACGCAATAATTTTTCCGGGCAGCGCAAATCCACCATGAACGCGAAACGCGCCGACGACGATGACCAGCGTCAGCCCGATGTTTAACAAAAGGTTCATGGCCGGATTGGTCAGTGCCATCAGCATGCCTGCGCGTTGTTCCTTTTTTGCGAGCTCGAGGTTTACTTCATCAAACTTTCCTTTTTCATATTCACTCTTGGAGAGCGCCTTTATTACGCGCACACCGGTCATATTTTCCTGTACCTTGTTGACCAGCTTGTCCAGCGATGACTGCGCTTCTGTATACATCGGGATACCCTTTCGGGAAACATACCATATGACCAGCCCCAAAAGAGGTAATGTTCCGATTAAAACCAGCGTCAGTACAGGTTCGATTAGCATGGTGACAATTATACCACCAAGCAGCAGAATCGGCGCGCGTACGCCGAGCCTCTGCATCCTGTCTACCAGTTGGTGAGCATTATATGTATCGCTGGTCATGCGCGAAATCAAAGACGGGAGCGTAAATGTATCGGTCTGCCTGCAGGAAAGAGCCGAAACCTTTTTAAACAGATCATGTCTCAGCTTTCCGATGATTTTTTTAGATGTCTTTGTAGACATCCTGTTTGCGATCACGTTTCCGAGCAAGGCAAAAATCGAGCAAAGAACCATCAGACCGCCCCATAGGTATACCTTCTTCATATTGCCTGAGGGTACAATATCGTCCAGTATTGTCGAGAGCATCCAAGGAAGCAGCAATTCAATGATTGTTCCTCCGAACTTTACGACAAATTGCAGGAGCATCACACGAAGATGCGGCTTTATGTAGATATACAGTGTTTTCATCCGCGACCCAGCCTTTCCGTAACTGTACGGGTTATCCGCCATAAAAGTTGCTATTGCAACCATTAGTATAACAACAGCGCATTCTTTTGTAAAGAATACGAATAAAAAGCCCAAAACCGAAAGCCCCGTGTATCCATACTTTATTATGGATACACGGGGCTTTCTATCGACCGGTGGCCGGTTATAAAGGGTTTTTACGATTTAGCTTAAAACTTTTTAAGTTATCTTTCAGTTGATCATTTGCTTTTAGAAAATCAAGCAGGTCGTTAAGGTTGCAGACGGTTTCTCTGCTCAGGTAATGCTCGATAAGCTCCGCCTCCTCAAGCGGATTTAAGCAGCCGATGTAGTGCAAAAACCGTTCCGCTGTCTCGTGCCTGAAAATCAAATATGCTCCCATTTCCTTGCCTTTCTCCGTCAGCATAATGATTTCGTAACGGTCATAATCAAGATAGCTCAGCTGGGAAAGCTTCAGAATCATCTTTGAAGCCGATGACGGTTTTACATGCAAAAGCTCCGATAACTGCCCTACCCTAACATAGCCCTGGCGACAGAACAGACGGTAAGCCATTTCCAAATAATCCTCCTGCGCGGGCGTCAGATGCCCTTCTTTCCGACTTTTCATCTGATATCCCCGCACAGTTCTGAAATTCTCATCTTTATGTTCATTCATTATGTTTGTCCTTTACCTTATAATGTTTCATGCCTTCCGTAATAAATGTATTCGGAACAAAACGTGTTTAGGCATCATATATTAGGGGTGGGAAATCTTTTTACCCGACACTGAATCTTTTTTCAAAATCAGGAGGATTTTGCATTGGATCATGATCTGATTCCATTAAATCAGCTGCCTATCGGCAAAAAAGCAAATGTCAGATCGATGATGTTTGAGGGTGCGGCAAGAAGGCGGATACTGGATCTTGGCGTTATTAACGGAACCGAGATTGAAACGCTCTACAAAAGCCCTTCGGGCAATCCCGTTGCCTATCTGATAAGAGGCGCTGTTATCGCGCTGCGATCCGATATGACCGATAAAATCATCGTTTCGGTTTGACATATCGCCCGGGATGGTGATTTGCAGGTTTTCGTTACATAAGTTTAACAATCAACATGCCGATTTATCTTCTTCCCGGACATCTATACAGCAAATATCTACCGCCGGGGATGATTCCGCTAGGCGGAATCATCCCCGGCAACAATCTGTTTCCCGGAGGATGACAAGTGAGTCTGACGAATCAATCCATGAAAGCCAGGGTACTGAACCGTTTCGGCTTGAATATAACATTGGAAGCACAACAAGATAAAATCATTGCTCTCGCCGGTAATCCAAATGTCGGAAAGAGTACCGTATTCAACAGCCTGACGGGGCTTAATCAGCATACCGGGAACTGGCCCGGAAAAACCGTCGGTAATGCTTACGGAAGATACCGGCATGAAAACAAAAACTATACCATTGTGGACATTCCCGGTACCTATTCGCTGATGGCGAATTCGGCCGAGGAGGAGATTGCCAGGGACTTTATCTGTTTTGGGAATCCGGACGCCGTGGTCGTCGTTGCGGACGCAACCTGTCTCGAGCGCAACCTGAGCCTTCTTTTGCAGACGCTCGAAATTACTGACCGAGTCGTCTTGTGCGTTAACTTAATGGACGAGGCTGAAAACAAGCATATCCGGATTGATCTGAAAAAGCTGCAGCAGTTTCTGGGTATCCCGGTCGTCGGAACATCCGCGCGCAGCGGCCAGGGGCTTGGTCTGCTGATGACAGAAGTCACACGGTTGGTATCAGGGGAGCCGAATGAAACACCTCTGCAGATTCGCTACTGCGACGAAATCGAGCATGCCACAGCTTTGCTTTTACCCGCCGTGCAAAAACTGGTCAATGGGCGTTTGCCCGCGCGATGGACTGCGCTCCGTCTGCTTGATATGGATGAAAGCCTGCTATCTTCTATTGAACAATATCTGGGATCCGATATACAAAAAGATGAAGACATTCTGATATGTCTGTCCGAAGCTGTCGATTATCTTGAGCGGAACGGGATTATGCGCAATTCGCTCAGAGACAGGGTCGTTTCACGGATTGTCGTACTTTGCGAGAAAATCGGACACATAGCCATCAAATACGACAAAGCAGATTACGCGGCTCGGGATAGGAAAATCGATAAAATACTTACCTCAAAGCTCACAGGCATACCGGTTATGCTTCTGCTATTGTTCGGTGTGTTGTGGCTTACGATCTCGGGCGCAAACTACCCTTCCTCGATTCTGGCCGGCGGTTTGTTCTGGATCGAAGACAGACTAAGGGATCTTTTTACTCTGCTGAGTGCGCCCGAATGGCTGACCGGAGCGTTTTTAGGCGGTGTTTACAGAACGCTGGCCTGGGTTGTATCGGTCATGCTGCCGCCGATGGCAATCTTTTTTCCGCTGTTTACGCTGCTGGAAGATCTGGGCTATCTGCCCCGCATCGCATTCAATCTCGATAATTTGTTCAGGAAAGCCTGCGCACATGGCAAACAGGCACTAACCATGTGCATGGGATTCGGCTGTAACGCCGCTGGCATCATCGGCTGCCGCATCATCGATTCTCCGCGCGAACGCCTGATCGCGATCATTACCAATAACTTTGTCCCCTGTAACGGAAGGTTTCCTACATTGATTGCGGTCATCGCAATGTTTTTTGCCGGCGCGGTTGCCGGAGCCTTTGCATCTTTGGTTTCCACGCTGACGCTGACCCTCGCAATCGTGCTTGGCGTGACGGCGACGATATATATCTCAAAAATTCTGTCAAAAACGGTTCTAAAAGGTCTGCCATCTTCCTTTACCCTTGAGCTTCCACCCTACAGGCGACCGCAGATTCTTAGGATTATCGTTCGCTCTGTTTTTGACAGGACGCTTTTCGTACTTGGCAGAGCGGTCACAGTGGCCGCGCCGGCCGGCCTGGTCATTTGGCTTTTGGCAAATATATATGCCGGTGGTGCGAGCCTTCTTACGCATTGCGCGGTATTTCTCGATCCCTTCGGTCGTCTGATGGGTCTGGACGGCTATATTCTGCTTGCGTTTATCCTCGGATTCCCGGCAAATGAAATCGTAGTACCCATCATCATCATGAGTTATCTTTCCACAGGTACACTCATTGAGCTTGAGCACTTGGGTGATCTTCACACGTTGTTCGTGTCCAGAGGCTGGACCTGGCTGACAGCGGTCTCTATGATGCTGTTCTGTCTTTTCCATTGGCCTTGCGGCACAACACTGATAACCATAAAAAAGGAAACCGGGAGCCTGAAATGGACCTTTTTGTCCTTTGCAATTCCGACTGTGACGGGCATCATTTTGTGTATTGTTACCGCAAATATCGTAAGGTTTCTGAGCCTCGTCTAAGATCCATCAGCATCCTGTATACTGAAAGATCGCAGGAGTTATTGTGCTATTTGTACAATATTATTAAATTTTATCATGTTATATTTGACTGTTGTAAACATATATACTATAGTAGAATTGTAAGAAAATGAAGCAATCTTTTGTCAACTGCCATTCGCCATTTCAGGTAAATCATTTGAAGGAGTTGATTTATTTGGCACCGGTTGTCGATCGGGAAAAATGTAAGGGCTGCGGAACATGCAAAAAATTCTGTCCCGAGCAATCAATCATGATGAAAGGCGACAAGGCCTATATCACAATTGATTGCGTACAGTGCGGACAGTGTATACCAGAATGCCCGGAGCATGCCATTCACTGACTTTCCAACAGGATAAAATCAATAACTCTATTAACGAAATAAGCCATACGACAGTCCTGAGGAACATTCCGCCTCAGGGCTCTTTTTTTCTATGCCTGTTTTGCGATTAAACGCCTTGCAATGAACGATAAACTTCTGATAGCAAGAATGTGCGGCAAAACAGAGCTTTGCAACTTCCATATCATCAAATCCCATATCTCTATATTTTGTCATATTGGTAAATCCCCATAATACTCGCACTAATAAAGGGTTTCCGGAATACTTTTCATGTCTTCGTCTTAAAAAACTTTTTCATTATTTGAAATTTCCTATTGCACAATTTTCATTATTTGCTATACTGTATGTATCTGATTCAGCGTTTTACTCATCCAAAAGGGAGAAATAGAAAATGGCACTTAAAAATGATTACCTGGCTAAAGTCTACCAAAGCGTTCGCCAGCGAAACCCGAACGAACCTGAATTCCTTCAAGCGGTAATAGAGGTTCTCGAATCGTTCGAACCGGTTGTTGAAAGACGTCCCGACATCGTTAAAGCGGGTATTATCGATCGTATTGTCGAGCCTGAACGTATGATCACCTTCCGCGTAAGCTGGGTTGACGATAACGGGAAGGTTCAGGTGAACCGCGGTTATCGCGTCCAGTTCAATTCGGCTATCGGTCCGTATAAGGGCGGAATCAGATTTCATCCTACCGTCAATGCTTCTATACTGAAATTCCTCGGTTTTGAGCAGATATTCAAAAATTCACTGACCGGGCTGTCTATGGGCGGTGCAAAAGGCGGCTCCGACTTTGACCCCAAAGGCAAGTCTGACGAAGAGGTCATGCGCTTCTGTCAAAGCTTTATGAACGAACTGTTCAGACACATTGGACCGGATACCGATGTGCCCGCGGGGGATATCGGTACAGGTGCGCGCGAAATCGGTTATATGTTCGGACAATACAAGCGGCTCGCCAACCAATTTACCGGCGTTCTGACCGGAAAAGGGTTATCCTACGGCGGCTCTCTTGCGCGTACAGAAGCAACCGGCTACGGGCTTTGTTACTTCACAGAGGAAATGCTGCGTGACCACGGCGATTCCTTCAAGGGTAAGACTGTTGCAGTCTCCGGGTCGGGCAACGTCGCCATCTACGCTACGCAAAAGGCTGAGCAGCTCGGGGCCAAGGTTGTCGCGCTGTCCGACTCCAATGGCTATATTTACGACAAAAACGGAATAAACCTGGATATCGTCCATCAGATCAAGGAAGTCGAGCGAGGACGCATCAAAGAATACACGGTACGGGTACCTGGTTCCGAGTATACTGAGGGATGCCTCGGTATATGGACGGTCAAATGCGATATTGCGCTGCCTTGTGCGACTCAAAACGAGCTTGATGCCGATGCCGCTGCGACTTTGATTTCAAACGGCGTTATTGCCGTCGCTGAAGGCGCTAACATGCCTACAACGCCTGATGCGACCGCTCTGCTGCAGGACAAAGGCGTGCTGTTCGCGCCTGGGAAGGCGGCAAATGCGGGCGGTGTGGCTGTCTCAGGGCTCGAGATGTCGCAGAATTCTCAGCGATTAATTTGGTCATTTGCCAAGACCGACGAAAAGCTGCAGATAATTATGAAAAACATTTATAAAAATGCCGCCGAAGCAGCAAAGGAATACGGCTGCGAGGGCAACCTTGTCGCCGGTGCGAATATTGCAGGCTTCCTCAAGGTAGCTGACGCAATGCTCTGGCAGGGTATCTGCTAACAGATGCTCATATTGTCTTTTATGCTTAATAATCAGTCAAAAAACAGGCTGTGCAACATTGTGTGCGCAGCCTGTTTTATCTGTAAAATTGCTTTGATCGGAGCTGTGTTTTTGAGGGGTTGATGCTTTTATCTCTTGCGGGAGCCTTTCATTAAATATCCATTGCCGCAAAGTAGCCGCGGAAGAGCGCCTGCGTAATCTGGCCGGGTTTTACACAGTCTCCGACCTCAGCGATTTCAGGCGCGCAGTCATACAGCGCTTCGGCAATTTTTCTAAGCGGGCGGCGGCCTGCCGCCACTATCACCGTATCCGCCTCAAGGAGAAATTTCTTTTTTTCCGCGTTTTCGCAGATAAGTCCTTTTTCGGAGACCTCAAGCCCCTTAGTCCCGGTCATTACACGGACGAGCCCGGTGAGCCCGCTCAATAACAGCGGTCTGTGGCGTCCGTTTGCGTCCCTGCAAATATCGTCTGCCTGCTCAACAACCGTTACTTCTCTGCCTGTTTGCGCAAGGTAAAGTGCGCTTTCGCATCCGACCTGACCGCCGCCGAGAACAACAACATTTTTGCCGATTCTGTCAAGGTTCGCCGTAAGTGCCGAGGCTTCGAGCACATTTTCACCGGTTATACCCGGAATATCCGGTAAAACCGGTTCCGCGCCCACGGCGATGATCAGAACCTCAGCGTCTATCGAAGATGCGTATTCCGGCGTTACTTCGGTGTTCAGCCGGATTTCAACGCCTGCTTTTTTTAACATCCGTTCTTTTGTTTTAATAAATGCATACAGATCCTCTTTAAAGGAAATCCCACGCTGGGTGTTCAGCGCGCCACCGAGGCCGGAGGTTTTCTCGCAGAGGATTACGCTGTGACCTCTTTTGTTCGCCTGAAGAGCAGCTTCCATTCCTCCCGGTCCTCCGCCGACAACCAGAACCCTCTTCGGCTCCGAAGGCGATTGTGAAAAGCTCAATTCGTATTCGCTCCCGATCACAGGGTTGAGTGCGCAGATGCGAAGGCCCGTGGTCATGCGTTCAGCCATACAGACAAAGCAGCGGCAGCAACGCACGATCTCATCATCCCTGCCCGCAAAGGCTTTTTTCGGCAGATACGGATCCGCGAGAAGCGCTCTAGCCATTTCAACGACATCGGCTTTACCCGACACGACGATGTCTTCGAGCATTTCAGGTTCGTTCAGCGCCCCAATTGTAGCGACCGGGACCGAGACATGTTTTTTTATCTCCTGCGCGTAATGGACATTGGCGCCGCGCGCCATGAACATTGACGGGTGCGTTCGGTCAAAGCTGCCTTCATGGGATCCGGTTGAGACTTGAAGCAAGTCGATTTTCTGCTCAACGAGCTTCGCGAATCCGATGACATCCTCAAAAGAATAGCCGCCGGGCATGTATTCCTCCGCGCTTATCCTCAGTTCAATCGGAAATTCCCGGCCTACTTCCTCTCTTACCCTGTCAAGTACATCAAGCGTCAACCGGGCACGGTTTTCAAGGCTGCCGCCATATTCATCCGTCCTTTTGTTACTAATCGGGGACAGAAACTGTTGTAAAAGCCATCCGTGTCCGGCGTGAATTAAAATCATCTCGAATCCGGCCTGTTTGACAAATGAAGCTGCCCTGCCGTAGGATTCTATGATCTTCGCAATCAGCTCCTTTGACATTTCGCAGGCCGTTACCTTGCCGTCCCCCGTTGTTTCCATGCTCGGCCCAAAAGGAGGCGCTTTTCTCCCGTTTTGACCATTCACAATCGCATATTTCCCGCCGTGCGACAGTTCAATTCCCGCTATGGCACCGTGCCTTTTGATGGCGCGAGCTGCTGTGGCAAGAGAATCCTTCGCATTTGGCGCGTCTAAAAGAACCTGGACCGGATAGTATTTGCCGGTTTCACTGTGGACAATGACCTCGCTGACCATGACGGCCGCTGCGCCACCTTTTGCCCGAAGTTCATAAAATGCGATTGCCTCAGGCGTTAGGCACCCGTCGGCAGTCAATATCGGATAAGTCATCGGTGCCGCGATGATTCGGTTTTTCAGCGTTACTCCGCCGATATCAAGCGGGCTAAACAGGGCTTTGTATTTTCGTTTCATGTTAACCATCCATTCCGCCGCGCAGCGGCGGCACAAACACTTGCGCAATACTTTTTCGCGCTAATCTTATATTAAACTTCTATCATCCGTATGTTGGGATTGTCAATGAATAAGCTGAGCAGATTGGTCATCCGGTAACCCGCCGGAGCTTTTATGTAAACCTCTATTTCGGTGACCCCGCTTTCCTTTTTTGCCGCTTTAAATTTAATGACATCCAGCTTGTCCTCCTGCAGCTTCGCCTCAAGCATCTCCCGCACCTCGTTCACCGAATCCGCTCCGGTATCGATATAAATATTGATTTGCTTCACAGAGGGGATATTCAGCCACTTAAATTCTCTTTGCAATACAGCCTGCACGAGAAATACCAGAATTGTGGCTGTCACACCGGCAAAATACAGGTTAGTACCAATGGCCATGCCGATACCTGCCGTCGCCCATATCCCGGCAGCGGTCGTTAAGCCGTTGATGGTCTGCTTTCTGACGAAAATCATACCCGCGCCAAGAAACCCGATACCGGTTACGATCTGAGCTGCAATACGCGACGGATCCATAGAGAAACCTTCGATAGTTGAAATGTCACCGAAGCCGTATTTCGATATGATCATGATCAGAGCCGAACCGATTGCCACAAGCATATGTGTCCTGATTCCGGCTTCCTTTAAGTGGCTTTTTCTTTCATACCCGATAACGGCACCGCAAATACCGGCTACGATCAGCTTCATCAGAAATACAAGCTGGGTCATCAAATAATCCGACATAAAATCCTCCATTCTGCCGCGAAGCGGCAGGACAAATAGTCAGGAATAATCGATTTCTTCCGTCCTCCTTCGGCGTCGATAGCAGTCTGAGTGTTTTTACAATTCATTATATCATTTTCGCCTCCCGATTTGTCAACCAATGCGTATAAGCAGCACCGAATAAACCGGAAGGATATCGTAGGTTCAACATCCTTCCGGTTCACGTTTGTTTTTTCGGGATCAGACTCGATCATTGCACCTTGTTTTGGCCGGATCTCTGGTTTTCCTGCTTTGCGTTTTCAAGATCCATGTTGCCGGAAACAAGATTTGTAAAATTGCCCATGTTTGAGCTTTGAGAACCGGACTGTGCGTTTGCCTGCTTTGCCTGCTGCAAATTTGAATTGCCGGGCATGCTGGCGTTTGTAAAACTACCCAGGTTTGAGATCTGAGAACCGGACTGCGCGTTTG
>JAAYJC010000097.1 GCA_012523085.1 Clostridiales bacterium | reverse complement strand
GACCAGGTAACGTTCTTATTTGTAGCATTCCCAGGTGATACTGTCGCGGTTATTTTTGCACTAGTGTTTGTGCCTAAATCCAAATATAGTGTTGTTTTATCCACACTAATAGCACTTACTGCAACTGGAGCAGGGCCGCCGCCGCCGGTAGGCGGTGTCACAACGCCCGTGCCGTCATTGTTATTTGTTGCGGTTTCGCCGCCCGGAACAGCGGTTCCGCCGCCTGCGGTAACGCCTTGTACACCTTCATCTACTGTGATTGTACTGTTGGGCGTTTCAATATTCGCGCCATCGGCACCCTGCTGTACAGTTATGTTACCGACTTCCCCCGCGCCGGTGACATTGGTGTTGGCAGCGGAGGTCGTTATTGTCCCCACGACACCTTCAACGTCTACATCGGCGTCGGGCGCGGTGACATTAACCGTTCCTACTGTGGACGCGTCACCAACAATAAGTCTTGAAGCTGCGCCGGTTATGGCCGCAGAATCGATACTCGCGCCGGTCGCGAAAACAGTGACGTTGTCCGCCGCAATCTCCAGACTTCCGATGACACCTTCAACAATAACGTCGTCTGAACCGTCATCAATATAAACAATCTCAACTTCTGAGCCATCTTCGACAAAAACCCTGACAACGCCGTCTACTCTGGCAACGACTACATTCGCTACATTGGACGCTCCGCGGATAATGATAGAGTTCTCTCCGCCGCCCCGCACAACAAGCCGTCCCGTGACCGTAACGTCTTCGAGTATAACTTCGCCGTCGCCAACACCGTCGCCGATGATCAGATCGCCGCTAACTGTTACACCCTTGAGTGATACGCCGGGCGCATTAACCATGATGTTTCCGTCGACAGCTTCCGTATAAACGCCTTCCCGGCTTATGTACTGCTTGATGAGATTATGCATAACCTGGGCAAATTCTGCTCGGCTGATATTCGCTTTAGGATTCAGTTTCCCGTTTGCCCCCTGTATGTAGCCGGCATTTACGAGAGCATAGACTTCGCCCTTTGCCCAGCCGGATATTTCGCCTGCATCCTCAAAGGTTTTGCTGAAGTCGGTTGCCGGAGATAGCTTCAGCGCTCTGGCCAATACCGCAAAGGCCTGCTCACGGGTTATATTGTCGTATGGATTCATTTTACCGTCATAACCCAGCATTACGCCCATTTTGTATGCTTTTGCGATACTGCCGGCAAACCAGTCCGTACTTTTAACATCCCAAAAAGCGGATATGTCCGCCTCTTGCGCTGCGCCGAACGCGCGAACAATAATCGTTGCCATCTGAGCTCTTGTCAACGGACTGTCCGGCATAATTTTACCGTCGGCGCCAACAAGCAGTCCGTTTGCCACCACGCTCTCCAACGCCTCAGTTGCCCAGTTATCCGGCATGTCCGAAAACGTAGAACCGGCATCCGCGGCAGCACCTGCAACAGGCATCAGACCTAATGCCAGAACAAGCACCAAAATAATCGACAACCACTTCTTGCCCACTGTATTGTCCCCCTTAGTTTTAAGTCATAATGTTAAAAATGCATCTGATATATCAATAGAAATAATCAACGCATAAGGCCTGTATGTGCACAGACCTTGTACGTTATATATTGCAACTGGCTACCATCCATAGAAACAGATCAAGGTCCTGTAGCTTTGCGTCCCCGTCTTGTCGACGAGTTTGCCTTTTTATTCAATTTAAATTATGAATATCAGAAATTTAACATTATGCTTATCTATATAATAACAAACTTTTCCTCGAAATACAAGTTTATTTTACATAATACAATATTTTGCATAATCGGATCCAGATCAGACGGTTAACCGGTTTTTTTAAGCATGCAATAATTTGGCATAATTCATTATGTTTCATAAAGTTTTGATAGACTGCAACGCATATTGGGACATGATAGCCCTTTAATCCGCAGTCCGGAATGGGCGGGTTCAATAAAGACCGGGCATTGCGATACTTTATTTTACATTGTCAATTTAAACACCAACCAAAAAGCAAAAACTTCGTTACAGCACCGAGAAACCCCGTAATTGCGGGCTATCTGCCATATCGAAGTCTTTATGATTCAATAAAGGAAGGCTGTATTTCCTTGTGTCTTCTCCGTTGTCTTTTCAGGCAAGGAGACTTTCGCCGACCTTGTAGATATTCCCGGCACCAACCGTTAAAATGATGTCACCCGGCCGGGCGATCTTTTTTATGGCTTCGGCCATTTTGCCAAAATCGTCAAAGAAGCGCGCGCCCGGAATTTTGTCCGCCAGGTCCTTAGACGAAATGCCGAGCGTATCGGTCTCTCTTGCCGAGTAAATGTCCGCCAGAAAAACGATATCCGCCATTCCTAACGTTTCGACAAAATCCTTAAACATCGCCTTTGTTCTTGAATACGTATGGGGCTGAAAAGCGCAGATCAGACGTTTACGGTCCATCTGCCTGACCGCCTTAAACAGTGTTTGCAATTCAAAGGGGTGGTGCGCGTAATCATCATAAACCTCGGCACCGTTTACGGACCCTTTATACTCAAGCCTTCTGCCGGCGCCGGTAAAGGCCGAAAGCCCCTGCTCAATGTAAAAAGCCGGTATCCCGGCAACGATGGCGGCGGCGGCCGCCGCGAGGGCGTTTAATACATTATGCTCGCCCGGTACGTTCAGCGTAATATGCGCAATCAGATCGCCCTTATAACGAATATCAAAGGAGGGATTCCTTTCATATTTAATATCGGCCGCTTGGACATCGGCATCGTTTTTCATGCCGAAGGTCAGTGTTTTCCTGTCAAGCCCGCTGAGCGCGTCCATTGTATTTTGATCGTCGCGGTTGGCGATAACCCAGCCGTTTTCCGGAACAAGGCCTGCAAACTTTCTGAAAGAAGCTTTGATTTCCTGTATGCCGCTGAAAAAGTCCAGATGGTCCTCGTCGACATTGAGTACCACGGCGATGGTCGGGAAAAAGCTGTGAAACGAGTTGCAATACTCACAAGACTCAAGTACAATGGTCTTACCCTTACCGATTCGGTAGCCCGATTTCAGCATGGGCAGCGACCCGCCGATCATGATTGTCGGGTCTTTTTCGGCGGCCATGAATATATGTGTGATCATCGATGTCGTCGTCGTTTTTCCGTGTGTGCCCGATACGCATACGGCCGTTTCATATTCCCGCATGATGGCGCCCCATGCCTGCGCCCGTTCAAATACGGGTATGCCCGCGTTTTTTGCGGCAATGATCTCGGGGTTATCGTCATGCACCGCAGCCGTCCTGATGACAAATTCCGCGCCGGAAACGCTTTCCGGATAATGCCCGATCTGAATACGAATCCCTTTATTGCGCAGCGCTCTGACGGTATCGCTGTCGCTTGAGTCCGAGCCTGTGATTTGAAGCCCCATGGAAATCAGAACCTCGGCCAGAGCCGACATAGAAACACCGCCGATGCCGATCAGATGGCCGCGTTTTCCGTATTTCATATAATCCCCAAAGTCGGAAACCTTCATATGCTTCCCCCTTATTTCTATACACAGATTATAATCCATGCTTTTGCGCTTTACAATACTATGCTTCAAAAACCCGGTTGTGCTTCTTTATTGTATATTCCTGACATAGCAGCCGAATAATAGGACATGCAGCTTATACTGTTCTCCTTTAATAATGATGAATAGGATAAGCCGATGATAAAAAAGCTGTCATAATACTGTTTTCGCGTTAAAAAATTAATGACTACTGAACAAATGCGTTTGTTCAGTGGAACAAATGCGTTTGCATTGATTGTCTGCCTGAATGGATTTGCGGATACATGCCGCAAATCCATGGTGCATTAATTAAAACAGTATTGGATATCGGAGAGAGAAAAATGCAAATTGCGATCATCAGCGTAACGACCGGCAACGGCCATAATTCAACCGCAGACGCAATCGCGGAAGAATTTCACAGGCAAGGCATTAAAGCGGTCAAGGAAGATTTGTTTGAGTATTGCAGCAGCTTTTTATTCAGCGCTTTGGACCGCGGTTATCAGTTTTCAACGCGCTATATGCCAAGACAATTCGGCAGCACCTATAACGGACTCGAGTCGCACGGCGCTTTACGCAAATTGCTCTCGCCAATGTCCGGAAACGGCTATGTGGTGCGAAAATTTTCCGAGTATTTCCGTGGCAACACGCCCGATGCCATTATCGCCACGCATGTTTTTGCGGCCCAGGTGTTAAATGAACTGAAAAGCCGGGGCGTTTTGGATATGCCGCTGATCGGCATTATCACAGACTACTGCATTCATCCGTTTTGGGAAGAGTGTACGGGCCTTGATTATATTGTTACCGCAAGCGGGCATTTGCGTCTGAGCGCAAAGAAAAAAGGAATGGACATAAGCCGCATCCTCCCTTTCGGTATCCCGATAAAGCCGGGCTTTCTCAGTCAGGTACCCAAGGAGACCGCCAGACAGATGCTTGGCTTGAATCCCGGGCAAAGGACGATTTTGATGATGGGCGGCTCCATGGGTTACGGGAAGCTGTTTTCTCACGTTCAGGAGCTTTTGGAGATGGAAGAAAACCAGCAAATCGTCTGTATCTGCGGAAACAACCAAAAGCTTTACCAGAATCTAAAAGAGTTCGCCAATCCTAACCTGCATGTCAGAGGCTTTGTAGACAATGTTGAGACCTACATGGATGCCGCCGACTGCATCGTGACAAAACCGGGCGGCCTGACGCTGGCGGAACTTATGGCAAAAAAGCTGCCTGCCATTTTAATCAACCCGATTCCCGGTCCGGAAGAGCGAAATCTGGACTTTATGCTCAACTGCGGGGGCGCCGTAAAGGCATCCGATTATTTTCCCGTGTCCGACGCTGTGTATTTTCTGTTTTCAAATCCGGGCCGGCTTCGCCTGATGCGGGAAACCCTCGGGCAGATTGCGCATCCGGACGCGGCGCGCAGGATATGTGATTTTACCATAAAAACGGTCAAAGATGCTGTCGAAGCCGGGTAGCTTGTGTATGAGCATTTTCTTGTAACCTTATTGCGAAAAACCCTGAAAATTCACAAGAGATACATCCGGATGTTGTGGTATATCTGTCTAATGTTACAATAATACCGATAATAAATGAAAATCCTTGACATGATGACCCACTATGTTAGAATGGAAATATAAACAATTCAGAGTAGGAACTGTGCATTAAGTGCCGGGGGATGGGAAGTAGCCCTCGGACGAAAAACGTGAAAACGTTTGTGTTACATTTCCGCGTCCGCTGACACAATACGATTGGGATATACCCTTACCATGTTTTTTGTGGGGGTAGTGCATCTTCTTTTGTGGCAGCATAAAAGAAGGTGCTTTTTTTGACCTATGATGAAGCTTTAAGCTATATCTGGGGTACCCCCAGCCCCAGCAGCGACCGGGTTATTATTTTGGAACGCCTGTTGAGTGAACTCGATAATCCGCATATGGGTATGAAATATGTCCATATTGCCGGAACCAACGGCAAAGGTTCGACCGCGAATTTCATCAGCGGCATTCTCCGATGCGCGGGGTATAAAACCGGGCTTTATACCTCTCCCCATCTGAGCCGGATCAACGAACGCATAGCCATAAACGGCGAAACGATTTCCGATCAGGAATTTGCGGCCATAACCGCACAGGTAGCTTCGGCTGTGGGGCGTCTGGAAGCGGACGGATATCAGAGGCCGACGATTTTCGGGCTGATCACCGCTGTGGGGTATCTATATTTTAAGCGCAAGCAATGCGATATCGTCATTTTGGAAACGGGCATGGGCGGCAGGCTGGACGCAACCAATGTCATTGAGGGCACCGAGGTATCGGTCATAACCAACATTGGCCTGGACCACACCGAATATCTGGGCAATACGCCTGAGCTTATTGCCGCCGAAAAGGCGGGCATTATTAAAAAGGGCGGTACGGTTGTCTTGTACCGGCAGTCAGAAGCGGTGATGAACGTTATAAAGGACGCCTGCCGAAAAAGCGGCGCGCAGCTGCTGATTGCCGATGGGCGCACAGCCGATATCAAAAGCCTAACGACGGACGGCGCAGTTTTTGACTTTGGCGGATATGAAAATCTCCGTATTTCCCTCGCCGGCCGCTATCAGGTTGATAACGCCGCCGCAGCGATTACGGCGGCGGAGGTTCTGCGGCAAAAGGGCTATGCCATTGACGGGTTATGCATCCGGCAGGGGCTCAAAACGGCTTTTTGGCCGGGCCGTTTTGAGCTGATACGAAAAGAACCGACCGTCATTGTGGACGGTACGCACAATCCGCAGGGCGCCGGTGCGCTGACGGAGAGTCTTGAGCTTTTGTTTAGCGGTAAAAAGATTATTTTTGTTCTGGGCGCTCTTGCCGGCAAAGATTACAAAGGCAGCATTGAGCGCACTTTACCGCTGGCCAAAAGCTTTTATACCATAACCGCGGACTCTGACCGGGCGCTTAACGCCAATCTCCTGGCGGAAGAAATCGGGCGGCATTCGGGCATCGCGGTCAAAGCGTTTCAGACTATCCCGGCGGCGCTGGACGAGATCATGGCGCATGCGTCCATCGAAGATGTCATCTGCATTTTCGGGACGCTGTATCAGGTTTCTGAGGTCCGGTCCTACTTTGGAAGTAATGGAGATACCCAACAACATGACCTATGAAAAAGCGCTTGAGTTCCTGCAGACAAAATCGGAGCCGGGCTCGATACTGGAGCTTGAAACCATCACATGCCTTCTTGCAGAGCTGGGCAACCCGCATCTGAACCGGCGCTTTATCCACATTGCCGGCACCAGCGGAAAAGGCTCGACCTGCGCGTTTCTCAGCTCAATTCTTTTAGCGGCGGGCTATAAAACCGGACTTTACAGCTCACCGGTCGTTTTGAATTTCAATGAACGCATACAGGTTAACGGCGTTAATATTTCAAATGACGCGCTTGCCCGGCTTGTATCGTCAATTGCCGGGGCGGCAGAGCGCATCGTGTCGCACGGCTGCAGAAAACCGACCTTTTTTGAACTGACCACGGCTTTAGCTTTCCTGTATTTTCGTGAAAGAAATTGCGATATCACCGTGCTGGAGACCGGCCTTGGCGGCAGGCTGGATGCAACCAATGTCATCAAAACCCCTCTGGTATCGGCCATCACGAATATCGGGCTTGACCATACCGATGTTCTGGGCGATACCATTGAGCAGATTGCCGGAGAGAAGGCCGGAATCATCAAAGAAAACGGTACGGTCGTACTTTATACGCAATCCGAAACCGTACATAAGATCATTTCGGATTCGTGCAGGCGCAATGCGGCGTCGCTTAAAATTGCGCCCGTGGATAAGGCGGTAATAACACGCTCTTCACTGGACGGTCTTTCGTTTCAATACGGTTGTTTTTCAGGCCTCGAACTGGCTGCAGCCGGCAGTTATCAGGTCAAAAACGCGGCGATGGCCGTCTCGATAGCCAAAGCGCTTATGGATAAAGGGCTTGATATTAATGCCGCGTCTGTCAAAAAGGGTCTTAAATCTACCCGCTGGCCGGGCCGGTTTGAGGTGATGCAAAAAAACCCCGTCGTGATCGTTGACGGCGCGCACAATCCCCAGAAAACCGAAGCGTTGATGGAAAGCCTCAAAGCGCTGTTCCCGTTAAAGAAAATCAGCTTTGTCGTCGGGATACTCTCCGACAAGGACCACATAGCCGTCCTGAACCTCGCTGCGCCTCAAGCAAAGCGGTTTTATGCGATCTCGCCGCCGATTGACAGGGCCTTTGATGCCCTTGATCTGGCTTCTGAGATAAAAAGCATAACGAATCTGCCGGTTTCAGCGCACGCCTCCGTTCACAGCGCGCTCGACCGGGCGCTTCGGGACGCATTACCGGAAGACATCATCTGTATATTCGGCTCGCTTTATCAGGTGGGCGAAGTATTTAAATATTTTGGGAGGACATGAACTTGATAACGACCAAAAAACTTGTCACATCCGCCTTGCTGGTGGCTTTGACTGTCGTACTCACCCGTATCCTCGGCATTAATGTTTTGACCGCAAAAATCGGCTTCGGTTTTATACCGATCATTATCGCAGCCATGTGCTACGGCCCGGTATTTTCAGCGATTGTCTACGCGCTCGCCGATATTATCGGCACCTTTCTCTTCCCTGCCGGTGCGTTTAACCCGTTTTTTACGTTGACGGCGGCGCTGGCCGGGGCCGTCTGGGGCCTGATCTTGTATCGTAAAGCTCCCGCCTCATTAGGCGGCACGCTGGCCATTTCCTTCATCGCGGCATTTATCAACAATGTCCTCTTCTCTCTTACCGCAAATTCATATTTGATCCACTTTTACTATAATGTCGCGCTGGAAGCCCTTATCCCGACAAGGCTCATTCAAATTGCCATCATGATTCCGCTTCAGACTGTGTTTATCGCCGTTTTGTGGAAAAACGTCGTCCCCCGTCTGGCACAGTGGAGCGCCCCTAAAGCGACAAACGGATAATCCGGCCGTCAGGAAAGGGCGAGAGCTATCTTCGCTCCTTTCCTTTAATTTTCCTTGCTGTTTCGCCGTTCCGATGAAAAAGCGCCTTGAGCAATATGCATACCTCGCAGACCGGTATGCACAGAAAAAACCAGAGGATCGAAAACGCCAGGCAGATTTGACCGAGCACATTCATCGGATAATGCGCATACGACCATACCCGCCAGCCGAGCGAAAGGTTCACGATACCGCCGATAAAAAACTCGACAGCGGTACAAGCGATTGCGCCGATGAGCCATTTTTCGGGTTTCGTCAGGTGTTTTAAATTGCTGATCAAGTAAATCAGTAAAAAGCAGATACCGCCGGCAATCAGCATGGTCCAGTGCGTATGCTTCCGGAAAAGCAGCTCCATTGAAGCGTAGCCGACGGCGCCCATCGCGAATACGGCCGGGTATTCGATAGCTGACATCGTTTTGCCTCCGTTGGGATTGATCATGTAGATAATCATAACCCGAAACAAAGGAACTTATAATCCGGGGCATGGCATTTGATTACCAGGAATTATATTCCATTCAGCGGCTGATGTGCGGTTTTACGGGAATGACGGTGTGGTAAGCGAACCTGAGCAGGAAAATTGACAATAGGTGCATGTGACGAGCAAGTCCGTATATGGCTGATCAAAATGTCTAATAATAATATTTAAACTTAAATAGTCAAAACGAAAATTTGTATAATAACATATCAACTTTTTTAGAAAACATGCGGCAGAAAGCGCAGTGACAAGCAAATCACTGCGCTTTCTGTCGCATGCGGGGTAAACGAAATACGACCGTTCGAGTTATGCTCATAAAAGTGGAAATTCAAATACGTCTTTTTAGAATATTAATCACTATATACCTAACCCGTTTCGGTGCTCACTGCGCCGGTTACTTCGTTCCAGCCCACGAAATGTCAAAAGCTCAACAGAAGGTCACGCAGTACATCGCCGATGGTATGGGCCGTCAAGCTGTCGGGTCAGCCGTCCTTGTAAATGGAAGCGCTGTAGGACACTATCTATTTCCGTACGCCGCGCTTGTCCGGCCGGAGGCCACCGCTTACAAAATAGTAAAGTGAGCGCAAGCGGTAAAAGCTGCTTGCGCTCTTTTAGTCTTCTTTTTCTTGTTAACTCAGGCTTTGCAAATACTTAATATCAACATCCGCGATTTCATAGTGCCGATCCCGCGTAATCAGGTCCATTATGATTGCAGCAACGTCGGGCAATTTTGCGGTTGCGGCAACGAGTCCCCACTGTGTCATTTTTGAATGTCCTTTGATCTTATTGGCCTTGGCGATTTCGGTTAGTCTGACACGCGGCGCATCCGGCAGAATTTCTCGCACATTGAAGCAGGGGATGTCCTCAGGTTGAAACTTAAAAATACTTGCTGCCATGTGGCATTTGATTTTTCAAAAAGGGAGGTCTGTGTGCTTTCGTTTGTTAGCAGTTGGTTTTGTATATGGCTTTATCCTATATTTATATTAAGTGCGCCGCCTTGATGCTCCGTTATACTGCTATTTAAGCACCTGCCTTATAACCCAAAGCTGAAGTCTTTTCGGCAAAGCATTTAAGAGCAGTAAAAGCGGATTGCGGTTGATGCTGTATGCAAATTTCGGATTATTTACGCTCAGAATTTTCACAATTTTCCGTGCAACTTTTTCCGTTGGAATACTCTTTGCCTCCACGCCGTCCACAATTCTTTTGAATCGGTTTACGTTACAGGCGTAGAGCTTCGTGTTCTTGCAAAACTTATCAAGCGCATCGGTGGATACACCGAGCATACCGGTATCTACCGCCCCTGCGCGAAGAACGGAAACTGAAATACCGAGCAGTTGCAGCTCCATCCGAAGCGAATACGCGTATTTGTCCAAAGCCCCTTTCGTCACCGCATAAATCCCGGTAAAAGGCAGAGGGTCAAGAGGAGCAAGCTCGCTGGTCGTGATGACGATTCTGCTGTCATTTTTCAACAGAGGAAGAAAGGTCTTGTTGACAAGAAACGCGCCGAACAGATTTGCTTCGAATGCCTGGACAAAACTTTCGTTCTCGATTTCCACCAGCGAATCCAGCAGATAAATTCCCGCGAAATGAACGATGGCATAAAGCTCATCCGTTATTCCCTTTACCTCTTTAAAAGCAGCTTTCACGCTATCCGCATCGGTAATATCGGCTTGTAATGAAATTACGTTCTCTGCCGCGCTTCCGGTTATTTTATCTAAAGCGATCACGCAAAAGCCCTGCGTTTTCAAAGAATCAACGGTTGCCCGCCCCATTCCGCCGTACGCGCCTGTTACCAGTATGTGTTTCATAAAAACCATCCATTCTGCCGCGAATCGGCAGCACAAATAGTCAGGAAAAATCGATGATTTGCGAAACCTGTTTCGCACTGAGGAGCAAATGGCCGCCGTCATATTTGGCGGCCAAATCGATTTCTTCCGTAATCATGATTGCGCCTATGCGTCCATATAGTAAACCTAGTAGGCTAATTGCGAAGTTTACTTGTTGAATGCTATATTAGGTGAGTCAACAATTATCCTGCAACTTGATTTCCTGATTTGATTTTAGCTTTATATAAAGCCTGATCCAGTCTCTTAAACCAATGATCGGGCGATTCAACAGAAATGCGCTCAGCAATACCAATGCTTGCTGTCACAGGAATGTCCTGTCCGATTCTGCTGTGTTCTATATTGGTGCGTAATCTTTCTGCTGCCACAAACGCTTCGTCAATCGCTGTATTTGGCATTAAAACGTAAAATTCATCTCCGCCAAACCGAAAAGCAATATCTTGGTTCCGCAGAGAATTTGTTATGATCTTAGCACATTTCGCAAGTACTGCATCTCCGCATAAATGGCCACATGTATCATTAATACTTTTGAAATGGTCAATGTCCAACATCATTGCTGTAATTGGCTGATTCTTCTGCTCTGCGATTTTCATCTCCTTCTCTATTTTTTCATTAAAATATGTACGGTTATATATGCCCGTCAACTGATCTGTAATACTTAAATGGAACAACAACAATATAGATTCAATTAAATCTCTCATTTTTTCATGCAATCTATCATGTCCTCCGAGAAGTCATTTTGTTTATCATCAAGTACACAAATTGTTCCAAAGCAATTTCCGTTTGGCAGTTTAATAGGAAACCCCATGTAACATTTCATGTTGTATTTCATATCAGGATTATTCTTCCACTCAATGGACTTCGATGCATCCGGCACCAGCAACATTTTTCCTTGCTTGATAACCCGTTCACAATAAAGGCCTGAATCAATATAACGCTCTCTGTGCCCAATTGTATAAGGGTTGTCTTGAGTTTCGCTGGACATGAACACTTCCAGTTCTTGCCCGGATATTCTCATGATTAGGGCCGCTTTGACCTTTTCAATGCGAGCAAGAAGGTTCAATATACTCTGCCATTCTTGCAATATGTTTTCTGGGATATCAAAGTCGTCGTTTTGAGATAAGGCTAACTTATAATTATTGAGATCCATTTTTTCAATCATATCTAATCACCTATGTTAATCCGATCTTTGCCACAGCAAGATTCAATATTTCTGAAAGAGTCATTGACGTACTGCTTAAATTGATAAAACTCAAAATTAAATCCGTATTTAATATAACAGACGTCCCGGTTAATCGCAAATGCATATATTAAACTTCCCATCAATGCTATCCGTCGCCAATCAAGCCAGTAAATCAAAATATTACTTCAGCGCATTGATAATCACTTCGGGATAAATAACATGATTAAATATATTGTTCATTTTTTAGAGTTGCTGTTAATTCACTGGATGTACTGAGCGCTGTTTCCCAAAAAACATTAGTTTTACTCTTTAACATTATTGTTGCCTCCATATAACTTATTGCAGTTTCCTGGTAATAATCAACAATACTGTTGGTAATCCTAGAATTCAATACGCGAATTTTACTTTTTATTTATTAAACATAATGAGAAACTCAGAAAATAGTTTGAACTGCTGATTTTGCTTATAATGCACGCAATTCATCAGTCCATTTAAATCCCTCAAACAATTCGTCCATGTATGCATATGTTGTGAATGTCCCCTCGTCAATCATACGGTTAATTTCATCACGGCTTGCCCACATTGCGCCACAGGTTTCGTCAGGAGCAAGAATTACCGTTGATATGTCTACATTTTGCCGGAACAGCCAAACATCAATTAAACCGTGACATCCAACGGTGTTACAGGGTAAGTGATGTTTTATGATTCGTCCGTTCTGCGGCTCAAGAACAATACCTAATTCTTCTTTTGCTTCTTTCAATGCCGTAGTCAAGCTGTCATCGCCCGCAACCGCATTTCCGCCTGTACATTCCCACATATTTGGGAACGTCTTGTTCGGCGACCTTTGCGATATAAGGTATTCGCCGTTGCTGTTCTCAATCCAAACAGAAACCTCAAGGTGATATTCGCCTTTGTTCATGGGCTTGCCGCGCTCGTGAAGACGACCTGTTGCGTTGCCGTTTTCGTCAAGGATATCCCAAAGCTCAGTCACATTTAACCTCCGTTCGCATAAAGCCATATTCGCAAAATAAATAATCGTATTTCTATCTTTGGAATGTAATAAACATAACGGGAAGCTGGTAACAAATAGTGACGATTCCAGTTAATTTATAACTGTTTTCATTCACAGGTGAGGGCACTGAAAGATTCTTCTATAAACACAGCGTCTTGATAACATCTACCATTTCCCCATAATTAGCACTTATTTGAATTACCCTTATTTGCTATACCAGCAAAAAACCGTACATAGATACTCTGCACGGTTGGTCAAGGCTTTCTATTGGTAAACAGGCGCTTTGACCTGCCATTGTCTAATTATACCAGAATTTATCGAATTATACAGCTAATAAAAGCCGTGGAGTAATGATGGCACGGACATTTTTAAAAAGAACTGTTGACATTTTTCTATTTTCTTGTTATACTTTATCGGCAACAATAAAGTAGGCTTGGTTTAAAACAGGCCTCACCCGGCCTTTATCAGCGCCGCGGTTAACATTGACCTAAGCTTCGATGATTTCGAAGTCTGTTTCGGTGTTTGCGCGGATGTTGATGTCCGCGCGTTTGTTATTTTATAGGAGGTGTTTTCGTATCAGTAACATGGCTCATCAAATCAATGAGGACATCCGTGATAAGGAAGTTCGTCTCATAGGGGATGACGGCAGTCAGCTTGGCATCATGTCGTCACAAGAGGCTTTGAGCATTGCGATTGATAAAAATCTTGATTTGGTAAAAATTGCGCCCGGTTCCACCCCGCCTGTCTGTAAGGTCATGGACTATGGAAAGTATCGCTTTGAGCAGTCAAAGCGTGAAAAAGAAAGCAAGAAAAATCAGCATGTCGTCGAGGTCAAGGAAATCCGTATGTCACCAGGCATCGGTATAAACGACTTCAATGTCAAGCTGAAAAACGGGATGAAGTTCCTTGCTGAGGGGGACAGGTTAAAAGTAACTGTTCGATTCCGCGGGAGAGAAATGACCCATACCGATATCGGACGCGGCTTGCTTAACCGCTTCGCCGAGGCCTGCAGTGAGATCGCCACCGTCAACAAAAACCCCAAACTGGACGGAAGATTTATGACCATGTTCCTTTCACCGAAAGCACCGACAAAATAACCGGATCCGGCATTTTATTTGACACAATACGGAAGGAGATCCACCATGCCAAAGCTCAAAACTCACAGCGGTGCGAAAAAACGATTCAAATTGACGAAGAACGGACTCGTAAAGCGCTCGCATGCGAACAAGAGTCACATTCTTACGAAGAAAAATACTAAGCGCAAGAGAGGCCTCCGGCAGGGAGCATATGCCGATGTGACAAATGCCTCGGCAATCAAGCGCATGATCCCCTATAAGTAATTATCACTCATAATACAGGAGGCACATAGAATGGCCAGAATCAAAGCCGCTGCCACGACACGCAGAAGAAGGAAAAAAATACTGGGTCTCGCCAAAGGCTATTGGGGTTCGAAGTCGAAGCATTTCAAGATGGCAAATCAAGCCGTAATGAAGTCGCTTACCTATGCTTATATCGGACGTAAAAGAAAAAAGCGTGATTTCCGCAGACTTTGGATTACCAGAATCAATGCCGCGTGCAGAATGAACGATATAAACTACTCGAATTTCATCCACGGTCTCAAGCTTGCCGGTATCGACATGAACCGGAAAATGCTCTCCGAGATTGCCGTAAACGACGCGGAGGCGTTTAAATCCCTTGCCCAAAAGGCAAAAGCAGCGCTGTAAAACAAAACACAACGCCATGTGGAGCCTAAGCTTCACATGGCCTTTGCTTTTTTCGGCGCTTGAAATAGAACTAGTCATAATTCCGGTATGGCACGCTTGACAACCGGAGCATGATTGAATAAGATAATGTCTGTTGAATTCGGCGGATAAAAGGATTGTCCGCCGAATTCAAAACACAGCGTCCGTTATATAATACATAGCAAACGTGAAAGATACTTTCACGCATAAAAGAATCTTTCACGCACGGAGAAAATCGATTTGGCCGCCAAATATGACGGCGCATTTGCGCCTCGCGCGAAACAGGTTTCGCACAATCGATTTTTCCTGACTATTTGTGCCGCCGCTTCGCGGCGGAATGGAGGATAATATGGCAAAGGATAAAAAGGTAGAACAGATTACAGATATGGATGTGGACTTCGCGCAATGGTTTACCGACATTGTGACCAAGGCCGAACTGATTGACTATTCCGGCGTCAAGGGTTTTTTTATCCTGCGACCATATGCTTATGCCATCTGGGAGAGCATTCAGGCAACCTTAGACCGGCGTTTCAAGGAACTGGGTCATGAAAACGTTTCTATGCCCCTCCTAATCCCGGAAAGTCTGCTGCAAAAGGAAAAGGACCATGTGGAGGGCTTCGCCCCGGAGGTCGCCTGGGTCACCTTGGGCGGCTCCGAGAAGCTGTCCGAACGCCTGTGCATCCGCCCCACTTCGGAGACGCTTTTTTGCGACCACTGGAGCCATATTCTACACTCCTGGCGTGACCTGCCGATGCTGTACAACCAATGGTGCAGCGTGTTGAGATGGGAAAAAACCACGCGCCCTTTCCTTCGGCACAGGGAATTTTTATGGCAGGAGGGTCACACTCTGCACGCAACCGCGCAGGAAGCGGAGGCGGAAACGCAGCAGATGCTCGATGTATATGCCGAGCTGTGTGAGGACTATCTCGCCATGCCGGTGATAAAGGGCCGGAAAACGGAAAAGGAGAAATTCGCCGGCGCGGTGGCGACCTATACCATAGAGTGCATGATGCATGACAAAAAAGCGCTGCAGAGCGGTACCTCGCATTATTTCGGCGACGGCTTTGCCAGGGCCTTCGATATTCGTTTTTCGGATAAGGAAAATAAGCTGCAATATCCGCACCAGACCTCCTGGGGCGCTACGACCCGCTTAATCGGCGGCCTCATCATGACGCATGGAGACAATAACGGCCTTGTCCTGCCGCCTAAAATAGCGCCCGTTCAGGCGGTCGTTGTTCCGATAGCCATGCACAAGGCGGGCGTTACGGAAAAGGCAAACGAGCTGACGGCAAGGCTCAAGACAATCGGCGTGCGCGTCAAATGCGACATGTCCGACCAGAGCCCCGGCTGGAAATTCGCCGAACATGAAATGAAGGGCGTTCCCCTTCGTATCGAAATCGGCCCCAAGGACATGGAAAACGGTCAGTGCGTCGCAGTCAAACGCAGCAGCGGCGAGAAAATCACCGTTTCGCTAAGCGAGCTGGAAAACAGAATTCCCGAGATTCTCGACAGCATCCAGCAGGAACTGTATGACAAGGCCAAGCGCAACCTGACCGAAAATACGCGTCCGGCCGCAACGATGGCGGAAGCGAAGACTATTATGGAAACGCACGGCGGCTTCATCAAAACTATGTGGTGTGGGAGCCCGGAATGCGAGCTGGCTATGAAGGAAAAGGTCGGTGTTTCCTCCCGCTGTATTCCTTTTGAGCAGGATGTTATCGGGGACAACTGCCCCGTCTGTGGAAAGAAAAGCGAGCAAATGGTTGTCTGGGGCGTTGCGTATTAGCAAGGCGAAGGCGTATTGGGAATAACACAATAAAACAGGGGACGGTCTGTTTTTCACAAAGTGAAACATAGACCGTCCCCTGTTCAATGGTTTTTATCGCACAGCGTAGCTTCGCTACGCTGTTTGTATCTGTGTTTTTATATCGCCGCAATCGATTTCGATTATCCCGTAGCTGCGCCTCCGGCCTTTGCCGATACTGCCGGGATTGAGGATCTGTATACCGCCCGCCATGTCTCTCAGCGCCTTGTGCGTATGGCCGAACAATAGAATATCGGCATTTTTTTCGGAAGCAGCGGTAAAAATCCGCTTATATCCGATTTTTACCTGATAGTCATGTCCATGTGTCATAAAAATATTTTTACCCTCTATATTGAAATAGAGGCTATCCGCCGCATTTGTTTTGCCATCGCAGTTACCGCGCACGCCTCTGATATCGATGGCCTTGAACTGCCCCTTTATTGCTGTCATATCGGCTATATAATCGCCAAGATGCAAAACCATATCCGGATTTTGCGCGATAATCAGGCTTTTCATCAACTCCCTCTCTCCATGAGAGTCGGAAAACACCAATATTTTCATACTCGTCTCCATTCTTTGAGGATCCGGCCTTTCGGATACTCTGAGCTTGTTTCACGGGCAGGCCGGGGTTTTCACCTCCTGTTATGAACTGAATATACTGGTACTGTGATCAGACTATCATACTGGAGGTTATTTATGTCAACCGATTTTGAGAAGCTTGCAAATGATCTGATGAGCGGCGGCGGCAACAGCATGCTGAAAGGAAAAGCGAATGAGATCAAAAAGCTCGCAAATTCCGGCGATGGGCAGAAGGTCAGAAAAATGATGGGAAACACAGATAATCTGAAGAAAGCCGTGGAGCAGGGCGACGCAGAAACGCTGAAGCGGGTCATCAAAGACGTGATGAGCACCGAAGAGGGCGCAAGGCTGGCCCAGCAGCTTTCCGAGCTCTTTAAATGAACAAAAAGGAGGCATCGCCGTGGAGGATCTTGAAGGTAAACTAAACGCTCTCTTTTCATCCCCGGAGAGTATGGAACGGATCATGCAATTGGCCCGGACAATATCGGGTAATGAGAGCGCGGGCAGTTCGGCCCCTTCACAGGCCGATACGCCTTCCGGATCAAGCTTGCCAAATAATCTGGGCGGAATCGATCCGCAGATGATGCAGGTGGTCGCGGGCGCAATGAAAGCTTTTTCCACGCCCAGTGAAGCGGAAAAACTGATATCGGCGATCAAGCCTTATCTTACATCGAGCAGAATTGAAAAAGTCGAAAGGGCCATTAGCATAGCGCGGCTTGCCAAGGTGGCAAAGAGTGTTCTTCCCGAGCTTGGAGGGAAGGGAAATGTATAACAGATATATCGGGAATACAGGTAAGTTTTACAGAGTAGACGAGCCGGGAGATAAACGGCCGGAAAATACCGCCTTTATTCCGCATATCGATTCCCCGAAGAAACTTGCGCCTTCGGCTGTGAGGCAGGGGCCTAAAAGCCTTCTGCCTCATGGGCTGACGGACGGCCTTAAGGGGATGCTCAAGGGCATTCTTCCGGGGAAAATGGAGCTCGGCGATCTGCTGTTGATTCTCGTTTTGCTTTTGCTGTATCTTGAAAAAGAAGACGAGGAAATTCTGATCATCCTCGCCGCGCTCATTTTCTTCGGTTTTGATTGATGGTTTTTGTTCGGCCGCCTTTGCCGGTATTCCGCTCAAAAAGGCGGTGATTTGAGCCATACTACAGCCTTGAGGGCATCGCTGAAGTAGGCTCAAATCCGCCTTGTCCGATAAAAAGGCATTGGGCTTTCTTCACATGATTTCACCCGGTTTTTAGTGCAGGTTCAGCTTTTAGCGGCCGGGGGCCTACATTTCCGGATTCAGGAAAATATCGGGGTCGGGTTCCGTAAAGCTTTCCTCGATGACCGCCATCAGATAAACGGCTTTTCCGTTTTCCAGCTTCTCCGCATAAGAGAGCAGCCCGGATTCAATCGATATATAATAGGTAACCTGATAGCCCAATAGCTCATCTTTGGTCAAAACATATAAATAGTAGTCTCCGTTTTTTTCTTTGTAGCCGGCGTCAAATATTTCGTTTGAATCGAGCATGAGGATATCTTCATATGTCAGCATCTGCTGATATCCGTCGGATGTATACAACAGCGCCTCGCCGTCCCACCGTACAGATTCATAAAGCTCCTGTGATCCGTCGTACCAGATTGCTATTTTTTCCGGCGTCACCAGAATATTCTGACTGTCAAAACCGTCCTGAAGGACGGTAATTTTCGTATTGCCGTCGGAAACCCAGACCTTTATTTTGTACTCCGCCTTCTCCCCGTCTCCCCAAAACCGTTCAATTGTCAACAGCCTGTAGTAGCTCTCCGGCCTCTCCAGCGTTGCAATTGCCGTCTGAACCGTTTTGGGATTGACCTCGATTCGCTTAAGATCGTCGCCCACATTGATCCCGCCGGTGGGGTTCCCGCTGGGCAGAATGTTTTCCGACAGATTGTCCGGTAAAGACACTTTGGGGGTCTCTACCGGCGTATTTAAATAAATGAGGGCAATAATGAGCATAAAAACGATCGCCGCCGCTACGCCGACGGTAAAAACAGTCATTTTTCTGCGGCTCATTTTTACCTCCGTTCTGCCGCGAAGCGGCGGCGCAAATTGACCGGTCTATGGTCTGAATTCCTCCGGTTCGGTATCGGATAGCCCGAAATGCCGCAAAAGCGCGTCCTTTATCCTTGTGCTTGCCTTCCCGTCTCCATACGGGTTAACCGCTCCGGCCATTTTCCGATAGGCTTTGGCATCGTCCAGCAGTAAGCGGGCATTATGCAAAATATCCTCTTCATTCGTTCCGACAAGCCTGACCGTCCCCGTGTCGACCGCCTCTTGTCTTTCTGTTTCCCTGCGCATGACGAGGACAGGCTTTCCGAGCGCGGGCGCTTCTTCCTGAAGACCGCCCGAATCGGTCATCACCATATAACTGCGTGACATCAGATTGTGCATCTCTATGGCGTCTATATGATCCGTTAAAACAACATTCTTCGCGCTGCCCAGAATGCGATACGCCGCCTCCCGCACAACGGGGCTCAGGTGCATCGGATAGATGATTTCCACATCGTCTCTTGTTTCGCCCAGCCGTTTGAGCGCGTTAAAAATGTTTTCCATCGGCTCACCGTAGTTTTCAAATCTGTGGCAGGTCACAGTGATAATTTTTTTATTGGCGAAATCCAGCTTGTTAATGGCGTCCACAGCGGATATGAAATCATTTCTGACCGTATATTTCATCGCGTCGATGACCGTATTGCCCGTTATATAAATGCCGTCTTTAATGCCTTCGGCCCGAAGGTTCCCGGCATTGGCCGCTGTCGGGCAAAAATGCAGGTCGGCCAGAGCGCCGGTCAGTTTTCTGTTCATTTCCTCGGGATACGGGGAATACTTATTGAAGGTGCGAAGGCCCGCTTCCACATGCCCGACTGCGATTTTTGCATAAAATGCGGAAAGAGCCGCCGCAAATGACGTTGTGGTGTCGCCGTGTACAAGCACGATGTCGGGCTCTGTTTCGGTATAAACATCGCGGAGCCCGTTTAGGGCTTTTGTCATTACCATATATGATGTTTGTTTTTGCTCCATGATGTCCAGATCAAAATCTGCGCTCAGCCCGAAAACATTCATCACCGAATCGAGCATTTCCCTGTGCTGCGCCGTCAGGCAGCAAAGGCTTTCTATTTCAGGGACGCCGCTGAGCGTGTGCAGCAAAGGCGCCATTTTCACCGCTTCGGGTCTTGTGCCGAAGACCGACAATACCTTAAGTCTCTTCATTAGGGTTTTCCTCACTATTTTGCGTTTTTGCGGTCATGTCCTCGTAAGCCGGCGCCGTTTCCGCCTTTTTGTTTTCCCTGTGGGTGGTTTTCATCAAAAATACACCGATGATCGCCGCGACGACGAAAGCGAGGACCAGCAGCAGCGCCTTTATTGCGCCGCTTGCCGTCAGCACGACAGCCGCAAGGCCCAGCACGGTACTGATGCAGTACAAAATGGCCACTGCCTGCTTCTGCGTCAAGCCGAGGTCCATGAGCCTGTGGTGCACATGTCCCCTGTCGGGCGCCATCGGGTTTTTCCCCTTAATAAGCCTTCGGATAAACGCAAAAACGGTGTCAAACAGCGGAAGAGCGAGAACCAGAAACGGAACGGCAAAGGATATGATCGCATAGACCTTAAACAGCCCGATGACCGACATGGTGGCCAGCACATAACCGAGCAGAAGCGCGCCGGTATCACCCGCGAAAATCTTGGCCGGATTGATGTTATAGGGCATAAACCCGATACAGGCCCCAGCAAGCGCGGCCATGATGACCGCGACATTCCCTTCCGCCACCAGCAAGGCAATCACCAGCATTGTCGCCGAGCCGATGCCGGACACGCCGACGGCAAGGCCGTCCAGCCCGTCAATCAGGTTGACGGAGTTCGTGATCGCAACAATCCAGATTACCGTCAGCGGAATCGAAAGGTACCCGAGATTCAGATAATTCTCGCTGGATAAAATATTCGGGTTTGACAGTATCTCAATGACCACGCCATGGAAAACGGCGATCAGTGCGGCAATAATCTGAGCTAATAATTTAATCCATGCTTTCAGCGGAATGATATCGTCAATCACGCCGACAATCACAACCACAACGCTGCCGAGAAGAACACCCTGAATCTGCTTTGTGATGTCGGCAAACAGCACGACACTGAGTATAAAGCCGAGAAACATGGCAAGCCCGCCAAGGCGCGGGATCGGATGGTCATGGGCCCGCCTGTCGTCTTTCGGGACGTCAATGGCCCCAACCTTGTTCGCAAAGGTTTTCACAACCGGGGTTGCGGCAAAGCTCATCACCAGAGCCGCAACCAGCGATACCAGCACCTTGGCGATCAGATTCATATCAATCGGATTGAATTCCAGCGGCATTGCCGATCACTGCCTTTCAACGAAGCCCAGCTTTTTGTACACCTTTCGCAGCGTCCCGGCCGCGGTCCGGGCTGCCCTGTCGGCGCCCTTTTTATATACCTCGGTCAGGTAATCCTTGTTTTTAAGAAGTGTCTCCGCCCTCTCCCGGATCGGGCGCAAAAGCTCGACGACGGATTCACCCACCGCCGTTTTAAAGTCGCCATAGCCTTTTCCCGCAAACGCATTTTCAATTTCCGCAAAGCTCTTGCCGGTTGCGGCTGAGTATATGGTCATCAGATTGGAAATGCCTTTTTTGCTCTCCGGATCGTAGCGAACTACCGTGTCGCTGTCCGTGACGGCGCGCTTGAAGGCCTTCATGATAACATCCGGGCTGTCCATCAGATAGACACAACCCCCGGCTGCCGCGTCCGACTTTGACATCTTGTTCTCCGGCACTTGAAGGCTCATGATTCTGGCCCCGATTTTGGGGATAAAGTGTTCGGGGACCTTGAACACATCGCCGTAAACCGCATTGAAGCGCTGCGCGATGTCCCTTGTCAGCTCCACATGCTGTTTCTGGTCGTCACCGATCGGGACAAGATCGGTTTGGTACAGTAAAATATCCGCCGCCATCAGCGCGGGATAAGTGAACAGCCCGGCATTGATATTGTCAGCATTTTTAGACGACTTGTCTTTAAACTGGGTCATGCGCGAGAGCTCACCGAACATCGTATAGCACTCGAGAACCCAGGCCAGCTCCGCGTGGGCCGGCACATGGCTTTGAATAAACAATGTATTATTGTCAGGATCGAGTCCGCAGGCGATATACTGCGCAATCTGCGACAGCGTCCTTTTACGGAGCTCCGCCGGAACCTGCCTTGCGGTGATCGCATGCAAATCCACAATGCAGTAAAAGCATTCATACCCACCGGAAAGCTCGACCCAGTTTTTAATCGCGCCCATATAAGAGCCCAAGGTCAAGTCCCCGCTCGGCTGTATCCCGCTGAATATTCTTTTTTTCTGGTCCATTGTCACAATCTCCACGTCGTTTTTATCATTAATTTTCCGGTTTCAGGTAGTCTGTAATGCTCTGCGCAACCCGTCCGATTCCGGTTTTAATTTGCTCCGGCGTCGGTACGGAGAAGTTCAGCCGGAAGCCGCGGTTTTCGGTGCTTTCGTTGACATCGAAGGTCATACCCGGTACGACCGCAACCTTGCGCTTTTGCGCCAGCGCGCACATCGGCAGGCTCGGATAGCCCTCCGGCAGGTCGCACCAGAGAAACAGCCCGCCCTCCGGCTTTGTATAGGAAACGCGCTTATCAAACAGCTTGTCCATTTCTCCGAGCATCAGAGCGCATTTTCTGCTGTACAGATCACGGCATTTTGCAATATGCGCGTCCATATCGTAGCTTTCCAGCATTTTTGCCACAACCATCATGAAAACCATATTCGTATGCACATCGGCTATCTGCTTGGCCACGGTCATCTTCGATACCAGCCATTTCGGGCCGCAGACAAAACCGATCCGGATGCCGGGCGCAATGATTTTAGAAAACGATCCCAGATATACGACATGCCCGGATGTGTCGAGCGTTTTGATCGGCTTGATTATTTCGCCCGAGAAGGAAAGCTCAAAATACGGACTGTCTTCCAAAATTATGACGTCGTATTTTTCGGCAAGTTCCAACAGCTTTTTTCTTCTCTCCATGCACATTGTCACGCCCGCCGGGTTTTGAAACGTCGGTATCGTATAAATCAGCCTGACATTCTTTTCGCGCCTGAGCGCATCTTCCAGCGCGGAAATGTCCATGCCGTCCCGATCCATCGGTATGCCCACCAGCTTTGCGTTGTAGGAGCGAAATGTGTTCAGCGCCCCGATAAAGCTGGGGTTTTCGCAGATAATCGTATCGCCTTCGTTGACAAGGCATTTTACGGCAAGGTCTATTCCCTGCTGCCCGCCGCTGCAGATAATTAAATCGTCCTCATCCGTGCCGATGCCATATTTTCGGTATCTTTGCTTCGTCAGCTCCCGCAGCGGCCCGTAGCCTTCCGTAATGGAATACTGCAGCGCCGTCGCGGCTTCTCTCGCGTATATCGACGCCGTTATTTCCGCAAGCTTTTCGACCGGGAAAAGCTCCGCGGAGGGATTGCCCGCCGAAAAAGAGATGACCGAAGGATCCGCGGTCACCTTCAGCATTTCCCGGATGGCGGACGGCTTCAGGTTTTGCATTCTTTCCGATATTTCTATGCTCATTTCAACACAACCTTTTTTATGCTATCAGAGCATTGTACCACGTTTACCCGAATTTGTATACGATTAAACGACTCTGTTACCCCTATAGATTGTTCAACCATGCTGTCATATTTGTTAAATGCCCGCCTTTTCACCACCGTTTTTATTTTACCACTTTCACGGCGTTGGGTAAACCGAAATGTCCGGTCCCGGGCGGATGATTCTTGACAATACGCTCAGGGTAACTGTAAAATAAGACGAGAGCTTGTTCATCCGTTTAATAATGGCAAGCGGTTATGTTTTTCTCACATTTCATACGTTAGTACCGTATGTTTAAACAACTTACCCTGGAGGTACCAAATGGATTTGTCATGGTATGACATAAACGAAGCGAAGATACCCAAAGGAACGGTCCGAACCAGATTTGCGCCAAGCCCTACCGGCTCCATGCATATCGGCAATCTGCGCACCGCACTGTACGCGTTTTTGATCGCACGCAATCTCGGCGGCACATTCATTTTGCGCATCGAGGATACCGACCAAAGCCGTTATACCGAGGGCGCAACCGAAACCATATACAGAACGCTGCACGAATGCGGGCTTTTCCATGACGAAGGGCCGGATATCGGCGGCCCGGCCGGCCCGTATATCCAGACGCAAAGGCGCGAAATCTACACGAAATACGCCGAGCTTCTGATTGAAAAAGGCGGCGCTTACCGCTGCTTTTGTCAGCGGGATGACAAAGTGCCGGAATCCGGCGGTGAGGACAAGCCCGGGCAAAAATATGACGGACGCTGCGCGCTTTTGACACTGGAGCAGATTGAGGAAAAGCTTTCTCAAAAAGCCCCCTTTGTGATCCGGCAGAAAATACCCCGGGAGGGAACGACAACGTTTTCGGATCTGATTTACGGAGACATTACGGTAGAAAACAGCACGCTGGACGATAATGTGCTGATTAAATCCGACGGTCTGCCGACTTATAATTTTGCCAATGTGGTGGACGATCACCTGATGGGCATCACGCATGTGGTGCGCGGCTCGGAGTATTTAAGTTCCTCGCCGAAGTACAACCTGCTGTATAAAAGCTTCGGGTGGCCTGTGCCCGCCTATATCCACTGCCCGCCCGTCATGCGCGACGGTCAGCATAAGATGTCGAAACGGCACGGAGACCCCTCCTATGAAGACCTGATTGCGCAAGGGTATCTCAGCAGCGCCATTTTGAATTATGTCGCGCTGCTCGGCTGGAGTCCCGGCGGAGAGCGCGAGCTTTTTACCTTATCCGAGCTTAAAGAAATATTTGATATCAAAGGGATTTCTAAATCGCCGGCTATTTTTGATAAGGCGAAGCTTAATTATTTCAACAGTGCGTATATAAGAGCATTGCCGCCGGGCGAATTTCATGAAGCCGCGCTGCCCTACCTCACCGAATCTGCGGCTTTGGGGCAGGACACAAGGGCAATCGCATCTTTGCTGCAGCAGCGCTGTGAAAAACTCATGGACATCCCTGCCCAAATCGCGTTTTTTGTTAAGCTTCCCTCTTATTCCGCCGAGATTTACCGCAACAAAAAAGCAAAAACAGATGAAACCCTGTCGCTTAACATCTTACGGGAGCTTTTGCCTGTTTTGCAGGAGCAAAACGGCTGGACGGTCGAGTGTATTCACGATACGCTCATTGCATTCGCCGAGGAGAAAGGCATGAAAAAGGCAACAGCCCTGTGGCCTTTGCGCATCGCCCTTTCCGGACAAACCGTGACGCCGGGCGGTGCGATCGAAATCTGCTATGTGCTCGGCAAGGCGGAAGCCCTATCGCGGATTGAACACGGTATAAAGGTTCTGCTTCACCACCCCGGCATGAAGTGAAAGGAAAGAAAATGAAGAGATCGGCAATTATCCTTATTATTATGTTCATGTTTTTGTTCGCCTCCTGCAGCAAAAACAAAACCGTGACCCCCACACCCGATTTGTCCGCAACAGCGCAGGTCACAAATGAACCGGTGGAAACCGGTTTAACCCCGACGGCCGAACCGAGCCCCTCCGAAAGCCCGTCGGAATCTCCGACCCAATTGCCCGAAACCACCGTTACCCCGGCAGTCACCGCCGGCATACTCCGGCCGGAGAACGGTCAGATCACCATTGAGCAAGACGGTGTAGAGCATGTCGTTAACGTCAAGCTTGCGTATCAAAACCTCCATGACGCCGATCCATTTCTGGCCTTCAGCATATATCAGGATGTCCTCACTTATACCCTCTGGTATGTCAATGAAGCCTACCGCTTCGTCGTGACCGAAGCAGAAGCCGAACCCACATTTCTTGAAATCGGATTTACTGCCGGAAAGCGTGCTGATGACATAAAGCCGACCTTTGCCGATACCTATATCGATTATACCGACATTACTTTCTCTTCATACGGCCTTGTGGGCCATGATTCATTAACGTGCACGACCATCAACGCCGAAAACAGCGCGCTTTACCTGGAAGCGTATCTGGTTGACGTCGAGGGCGGCGTTCTTACGTTGGTCATCTGCTGCGATAAAAATGACCTTGATGCGCACTATCCGCTGCTGGCCGGTATGCTGGGTACATTTGTTTTGCATAAATAAGCCGGTATTGGATTTGCGCGAAATAGCGTTCCGCTGAAAACCGTCCTCACCTAAGGATTTGGTATTCCTGTAGCCTTGGCATAATTATTTTTAAAGGCGTCCGAGCCGGAATCTTAACCAAGGTTCAAGGAGCAGCAGTATGACAGCCGAAGAAAAAAGAACCGCTATTTTTGAAAGCATACCCGTTCGCCGGGCGGTATGTAAACAAATAATTCCGGCTATTGCCAGCCAGATGATCGCACTCGCCTATAATATTGCAGACACTTATTTTGTCGGTATGCTCAACGATCCGATTCAAACTGCCGCGGTAACCGTCGTTGCATCAGCATTTCTCATGTTGACAGCACTGTCGAACCTGTTCGGTGTGGGCGGCGCCAGCCTTATTGCAGGCGCGCTTGGACAAAAAGATCCGGAACGGGCGAAACGGATCTCGACGGTGTCTTTTTACGGCGGTTTTGGCGGCGCCATTCTCTTTTCTCTCTTATTTTCAATTTTTGCTTCACCGATTTTATATTTATGCGGCGCAAGTGACAACACCTTTGAAATTTCCTACGGGTACGCAAAATGGGTGATTTCTTTTGGCGGCTGCGCTACGATTCTTAATATACTGCTGGCCAATCTGTTGCGGGCCGAAGGAAGCGCCGTGCATGCCTTTGCCGGTGTTACGCTGGGGGCCGTTTTAAACATCATACTGGATCCGCTTTTTATTTTGCCGCAGTTTTTGGGCTATGGCGCTATCGGCGCCGGCATTGCTACCGCGCTTTCAAACCTGATAGCAACACTCTATTTTCTGGTATACCTTGCTCTGAAGCGAAAAACGACGGTGATCCGGCTCCATCCCCGAAATCTGAAATATACGCGGCGTCATTTGATACGCATCATGGCAATTGGTTTCCCGTCTGCCATTCAGTATGCGCTCACCGTCGCGGCGGTATCGCTGTTATTGAATTTTGTTTCCCGCTACGCAACAGAAGCTGTAGCGGGCCTGGGCATTGTAAGGAAGCTCGACCTGCTGCCGCTGTACTTCGCCATAGGCGTCTCCAACGGACTGCTGCCCTTGCTTGCTTACAACCATGCGGCCAACAACCATAAGCGTCGTCATGATGCCTTTAAATTCGGATGCCTTTTATCTTTGAGCTTCTCCTTATTATGTCTCATATGCTATGAAGCGTTTGCTCCCGCCTTGATTGCCCTGTTCATAAAAGACGGCGCCACGATAGCGTACGGGGCGGTGTTTTTGAGGATTATGGTTTTGGCGATGCCAATGATGTCGATTTGCTATCCCATGATCATTCAGTTCCAGGCGATGGGAAAAGTGCGTGAATCCCTTATATGCTCCGTTTTGCGCAAAGGCGTTCTGGATGTCCCCTTATTGTTTATGCTCAATGGTTTGATACCGCTTTACGGGTGTATGATGGTTCAGCCGATTGTCGATACGATTTCATTTATTATCGCTACGGTGTTTTACAGGAAAATTAACCGGCCTTTGCACAGGAACTGAATCTAAAAAGCAGTATACATGACGACATCAAAACCCGTGTCCCATATAGATCAAGCTGAGGGCGCTGATCAAGCTGAGGGCGCTATTGATTTATAATATAATGCCTTATGAAAAACACGGAGAAGGATTTACCAAATTCTTCCGGAAAGCTATGCCCTGAAGGTGATTATAAAGCCAAGGAAAGAGCCCATCTGTGGAAAAACAGCGGGCTTTTAATATTACGCTATATGTGAATGTGTGATATCAAATACCGTCGTTGCTGTATTCAAAAGCTCTCTGATCCTGCATATTTCGGCTACATCCGGACTAATAGATTAACAGGAATGATTAGAAAATGGTCATCATTTACTGCAGACATCTCCGACTTAGATTAAGAGAGCTAACTGTGTGGTATCGGTATAGATCTCTGCTATCCATATATCCTGCGTCTTTTCATATATTCAAAACAATGTTCGCTAAAAGCATATTCAATAGCATATACCTTTGTGACAACTTCTGCTAATATTTATGACATTTATTGCTTATATTGGTATCGTTTTCTGCAAACATTTGTGGCATTTTCTGCAAACAGCTTTACTTTCCAAGATAGATGGAGTATAATATATTCGACTATTAAAGAGAAGAAATCGGGGCGGTTTTGCAAAAACAGATCGGACAAACACTATTCACCCAATTATAGGAACATATCAATCAGGCTTTTACAACCCGATACAACTGAATATATACAAAGAAAAAGGCAAACTGCGTGAAAGCGCAGGACGCAAAGCATAGAAGACTAAACCGGTTTTCCCGGTTATGTAAGTTCGGCTGCTCTTACGGGAAGGAACTTCCCGTTCGGCGGCGCGGACTTTTTTTATTTGTCAAAATAAGCGAAGGTTCACATCAACGCATGCGGAGGATGTCATTTCAGGGGAAATTTTAGGCAACACCGCATAAAAACAGAGGTGCATGCCTTGGGTAGGGTAAAGCGGGAGGTGATTGAACATTGAGATTTAACGGTCCGTATTGTTAAGGAGAATTCATATTCAATCAATTAGATTATACGAAAAATAGAAGGGAAAGGGATAAAATATGAAGAGAATATTATCATCAATCCTCACGTTTACACTTTTATTGGCTTGCTTCGTTGTCTCGCCGGCTGCTGCTCTGGCAAGCGAACCGGATGGGAACGCTTTGGGTAGTAATGGAACGCAGAAAAAGTATATTGATGTTGTTGTGCCTGCCGTATGGATCCCAATAAATCCTGACACCGGCGAGGTTTATACTGATTTAACACCGCTTATAACACATCCGAATGGGTACGCGGGCGGGTTATCAGAAGTAGCTGAATGGCAAGATATTGAGGAAGGGGGCAACTTCTCATTTACCTTGCCGGCATACAATGGCTCTTATGTCATCTCGTATATGGGAACCCGTGCTGATGAAAGTACATATCAAGTTAATAACTTTATGTATACGAGTAATTTGTTTTTTAGCGACCGTTTTCATAAGGTGGTTGCGCAAGGTTACAGTACGTATGCATTGGGTGGAAATTCTCCTGTGAGAAAAGTTGTTTATGGCGATTTTGAAGATACCCAAGATTTTAATGGGATACCAGGGCTGCATGGAATGCAAAAGACACCTTACCAGGAAGGTCAAACGCTTGAGCTGTATATTGCTGCAATAACTGAAGATGCATTCCTCTCCGAAGCAGATTTTGTTGAGGATGAGCTTACCGTTCAGCGGCCCGAGAACACGAGCGCTCTCATTAATCTTTTAGAGCAAAATATCACCAGCTATACTTATCTCGACATGGCCGCTATTGAAGAATATAGATTTGAATTTATAACAATAGAAAACAAAGACATAAGCTTAGAAAAAGTATTCCTCTACAAATATAATATCGAAGACCCCTCCCAAGGCGAATACTTGAAAAATGACAGTGATGAATACTTAAATATTGTGGATGATTTAAAAATAGAAGACTTGGACTCCGGTAAATATGAAGTTGTAATCCCGATTTATTGGCAAAGAATGATTCCTGATTCTCTTAGCTCCCCAGATGTATTCTCCAGAAACAGGTATAAGTTCGATGACTCCATTCATTTTACGCTCATCGTCGAAAGCCCATTGGAGATGGAAATAAGTGCGGAGGGCTATACCGGTGTATATGACGGAGAAGAGCACGGAATCACCGTGACGGTACCTGATGGCGCAACGGTAGTGTATGATGTGGAAAACTCTCGGACAGACGTAGGATCAACAACCGTAACGTACACAGTAACACAACCGGGTTACGAGACGGTGACCGGAAGTGCGGTTATTATGATAACCAAAAGACCAATCACCATTACGGCAGCCAGCGACAGCAAGATATATGACGGAACACCTTTGATAAAAGATGCGTATACATATACGCCGCAAGGAATTGATGAAGGGCTGTTAGAGTCTTTAGGGCATGAAATCCAAAATGTTACTGTAACAGGATCGCAGACCGGCGTAGGAAGCAGTCTTAATGTTGCAATAGGCGGAAGCATTTTTGCCCCTATAGCGTATCCCGAACTGCGTATGTTTGTTGATGAAACAGAAATGATGGAGGTAACAGACAACTATGAAATCACCTACGTTGACGGTCTGTTAACCGTTAGCGGTATACCCGGTGGCGGCGATGGCGGCGGCGGCGAATACGGTGACGATGGCACAATCACCATTCCTGATGAAGAAGTACCGCTGGGACTCATTACCGACCATATTGCCTATATTCAAGGATACCCTGACAACCTTGTGAGGCCCGAAGACAATGTGACAAGAGAAGAAGTTGCCGCAGTGTTCTTCAGATTGCTAACACCTGAATATAGAGAAAGCATTAGAACTGCAACCAGTGATTTCGTAGATGTGGAAGCCACAAGATGGTCCGCGAAGCATATCGGAACACTTGCTGCTGGAAATATAATCGAAGGCTATCCGGATGGAAGCTTCCAACCGGGTGCTCTGATCACAAGAGCAGAGTTGGCCGCAATCGCTTCCAGATTTGATGCGCTAGAGCCGGCTACCGCCGATCTGTTTACAGATATCACAGGACATTGGGCTGAAGAGTACATCAATTCGGCACAATCGAAAGGTTGGGTAAACGGCTATCCTGACGGTACATTCAAACCGGATCAATATATTACAAGAGCTGAATTTGTCACATTAGTTAATAATGTGCTCCAGCGCAGAGTCCACACGGAGGACATCCTGCCTGAAGCAAGACAATTTTCGGACCTTGTAGTGGGCGCATGGTATTACGAGGCTATGCAAGAGGCCATTAACTCTCATCTATTCGAACGAATGGAAGACAACTATGAAAAATGGACGGAGATTTACACACCGGACATTGAAATGTAAGACAATATGGTATTCAGAAAAAGCATGTCATTTATCACTTTTAGTGTGATCTGACAGAATCTTCGGTTATCTGAATGCTTCCAAAAACCGCCTGTCGCTCTTTCAATCTGCCAAGAAGAAAGAGCGGCAGGCAATTTTTTCGGGTTATAGTTCGGGTGACAAAAGAAGGCAAAAAGGAGACGTATTTTTTGTAAATATGCAATCAACGCAGGATTTGGATGAATAGGATACGATTGGCTGTAATACTTACCATAGAATGACGCAAAATATTCAGTGAATAATCGCAGATTGTCGGCGCAAAAAATGCGGAACCTGTTTTGCGGCAGATTGGAGATTAGTATGAAGCTTTCACGAAGAAACACGGTTTTGCTGTTTTCGTTTATCGGAGCGGCCTTTCTGGTGCTTTCCGGTTTTTTGATTCAAAGTAAAACCGAAACGGCAAAACATAAATACCAAAACGAACTTAAATACCAGCATGCCTTTTCCGAGCTTGTGAGCGATATCAACGAAATTGACATGTCGCTGCAAAAAAGCCTGTATGCCACATCCCCGTCGATGATTCTGTCGACCTGCACCGATGTGTTCGGAAAAGCGCAGATGGCGAAGATGGCGATGGGCGAGCTGCCTTTTGCCAAATACAGGCTTGAAGAGACATCCGGTTTTTTAACAAAGGTCGGGGACTATGCCTACTGCCTGTCCAAAAGCGCCTCCAACGGCAAAGGGTATACGCCGGAGGAATACAAAAACCTTGTAACGATCTCGCAGGTCGCTTCAATTTTAAGCCAGAACCTGTTATCGCTTCAGGCGGATATCAATGACGGGACAATCACCATGAAAGAGCTCAGCGGCTCTGCCGATAAACTCGGTTCAACAGATGACTCAATTATACCGGAATCGCTGGGACAGAGCTTTGCGTTGATTGAAAGCGAGTTTCCGGAAGTGCCGACTTTGATATATGACGGCCCGTTTTCACAGCATATCAATGTCAAAGAACCGAAGGTGCTGGCGGATCTTGAGGAAATTGATGCCGATGCCGCTGTTCAGGCGGCAGCCGAATTTACAGGCCTTCGGCCGAATGTCTTCAAGCAGGACGGGGACAGTGACGGCTCGATTCCGCAGTTTTGCTTCAATGCCGACGTAGACGGCGGCAGCCTTAGGGTCTGCGTGACAAAAAAAGGCGGGAAGCTGTTCAGCATGCTCAATTCGCGGAATGTAACGGCGGCAAATATATCTGCCGAGGAAGCGATCAAAGCGGCAAAAATCTTTCTCGAGCAGCGCGGATTCCTGTCCGTAAAGGAAAGCTACTGGACGCTCAACGGCAAAACCATTGTCATCAATTTCGCATACGTTCAGGACGGCGTTATCTGTTATCCCGATTTGGTGAAGGTGGCGGTTGCGCTCGATAACGGGCGCATCGTCGGCTTTGAGTCCAGAGGGTACCTGATGAACCACACAAAACGCAGCATTCCGGCGCCGGCGGTATCAAAGGAAGAAGCGCAAAAAAAAGTGGCCGATTCACTGACCGTTTTGTCTCACGATATGACGCTGATACCCACGCCGGGCATGAATGAGGTCTATTGCCATGAATTCAAATGTGAAGCTGCGGACGGCAGGCATTATATCATTTATGTCAATGCCGATACCGGGGCCGAGGAAAATATTCTGGTATTGATCGAGGACGAAAACGGAACGCTTGCCATGTAAACATTTTTTATCCTTTTGATGCGTTTTTAATGGTGAATAGGTAAAATATGACGAAAATCGGGTGCAATGAATGCATGAAGCTTTCATTGCACCCGATTCTTTATTCATCGGTTTCCTCATCCGGATCATCGGTTTCCTCTTCATCCGGTATGTATTCCGGCATAAATGCCGGCATTTGGGATTGCTTGTACCATTGCTCTCTGCTGATGAGTACCTGGCGGGGTTTTGAGCCCTCGAACGGGCCGACTATGCCGCGCTCCTCCATTTGATCGACCAGCCTTGCCGCACGCGAATAGCCGAGCTTCAGCCGCCTTTGCAGCATGGATACGGAGGCCTGGCCCGATTCGAGGATCACCTCGACTGCGTCCGGAAACAGCTCGTCCGTGCTGTTGTCCTTCTCTATCCTGTCCGCAGATGCGGCCGGCGATGATTCCTTTGCCTCGGACGCCTTTTCGATTTCGCTGAGGATTTCCTCCGAGTATCTCGCGCTGCTCCTCTGCGTTACAAATTCGATCACATCCTCGCGTTCCTTATCCGTTACAAATGTGCCCTGAACCCGAATGGGCTTTCCGGAACCGAGCGGACTGTAGAGCATATCACCCTTGCCCACCAATTTTTCCGCGCCCATCGTGTCGAGAATGATTCTGGAGTTTAATGCGCTGTCCACGGCAAAAGCAATTCTTGACGGAATATTCGCTTTCATAAGCCCTGTGATGACATCGGCCGAGGGTCTTTGCGTCGCGATGATCAAATGGATGCCCGAAGCTCTGCCCATTTGGGCGACGCGGCAGATCGATTCCTCTACTTCCTTGGCGGCAACCAGCATCAGATCGGCCAGCTCGTCAATCAGCACCACGACCTGCGGCAGCTTTTGGGCACTATCGGTTTTGCTCACAGCGGAATTGTATGATTTTAAATCTCTCGCCCCGATTTCGGAGAACAGCTTATATCGTTTCATCATCTCGAAAACAGCCCACTGCAATGCGCCGGCGGCCTTTTTCGGATCGGTGACGACGGGGATCAGCAAATGCGGAATGCCGTTATACACGCCCAGTTCAATCATCTTCGGATCAATCATGATCAGCCTGACCTCGTCCGGAGAGGATTTATACAGCAGGCTCAGGATCAATGAATTCATACAAACGGATTTACCCGAACCGGTTGTGCCCGCAATCAGCAGGTGCGGCAGCTTGGCAATGTCGCCCACAACGCTGTTTCCGCCAATATCCTTTCCGACGGAGAAGGCGAGCTTTGACGGATGGTTTTTAAATTCGACGGATTCAATCAGGTCGCGCAGGCACACGATGTTGACAAGCTTGTTCGGAACCTCGATCCCTACGATAGATATTTTATCGGGTATCGGCGCGATCCGAACGCCGGTCGCGCCGAGCGACAAAGCGATATCATCGGCAAGGTTCGTCAATTTGTTGAGCTTGATGCCCTGTTCCAGTTCGACCTCGTAACGTGTTACGGACGGGCCTCTGGTCACATTGCATATCTCGGCGTTAATGCCGAAGCTTTTAATTGTTGCGGAAAGCCTTCTGGCATTCATCGCCATCTCTTCCCTGCCCTCGAGAATGTTTCCCGGTGTGAGCAATGAAAGCAAATCGGAGGGCGGATAGATGTATTTCTGCGCGTCGCTTTCCAGGTTTTTTTCGATGTCCTTTGCCACTTCTTCCTTTGCGATTGCGGTTTCCTTTGGATCAAGCTTTAAAGGCTTAGCGTTCGGCTGCTCTTTCGGGGCTTCCGGCTGAGGGTCGGGAGCCGGCGCCTTGCCGGTTGACGCGTTCGCGCCCGGCGCGTTCCCGCCGGGCTTGGCAATCACGCTCAGATGGTCATTGAGCACAACCTCTTTAAACACCTGATCGGGTGTTTTAACCTTTGGGACAGCATCGAAGAACGACGGTTTTTCCTGCGGCAGATTCGGCGGATCGTCCACGGGAATATCAATGGCGGCACTAATGGCTTTTTCCGTTCCGATTTTTTGCGGAACATTTTCGTTTTCCGCATCAAATAGCCTGCCGCGGCTTTTTTGCTTTACCGGTCTTTTCTTCGGTTCGGGCTCGGGAGCCGGTATGTACTCGCGGCGCGGCCGGTTTTTCAGATAGTCCGTAATGGAGGACAGCGTTATGTTCAGCGCCAGAGCGAGCGAAAAGACGGTCCCGCAGATAAACACAATGACCGCACCTATCTTGCCGAACAGTAAACGCAACAGCATAGCCAAAAGGCCGCCCAGCATCCCGCCGCTCTGCTTCGCCCCGGTAAGAAGTCCGTCGGTATAAAGCTGACCTAACATAGACCAGCGCCATTCATAGACGGTTAAACAGACCAAAAGATGCAATATCGCGCCGAACAGCAACGGAATGAGCAAAGCACTGATCAACCGCATTTGAACAGGTTTTCCCCGGTGAAAGCCGAGAATATAGGCACAAAGCAAAAGCAGCGGAACCAGAGTATAAAAGCCGCCGCCGATTAGGCCGCGCATAAACAACCCAAAGAAATTGATAAACCAGCCTTCGTTGGTGAAGAACCCCAAAAAAGAAAACAAGGCAAGAAAAAGGCATATCAGAGCTCCGATTTCGCGCCTTTTCGGCGGTGCTGCCGTTTTGGACGGCGGTCTGCCTCTTTTCTTAGTCGTGTTCTTTTTCGCGGGCATGTCTTTCACCTCAACACTAAATAATATCCATCGAACAAGCGCGTTTGTCAGTGGAACAAATGCGTTTTGCTAAACGCATTTGCATTGATTGTCTGTCTGAATGGATTTGCGGATAAACGCCGCAAATCCATGGTGTTAAATAAAAATGGACGCAATCAAAGCGATGATCCCGACTGTCCAGCAATAATAGGCAAACCTGCCGAATTTCCCTTTACTGACAATCTGCCTTACGATTTTTATCGCAAAAAAACCGGATACGGCGGCCACGACGGCGCCGGCAAGGTAACTGGGAACACTCGACCAGTCAATTTTCGTTTTAAACGCATTGATAAACTCAAGGATGTTTGCGCCCAATATTGCCGGAACGGAAAGCAAAAATGAGAATTTCACGGCAAATTCCCTGTCAAAACCGCGAAAGAGCCCGGCTGTGATCGTACAGCCCGATCTTGACAGGCCCGGAATAACCGCAATAGCCTGTACAAGCCCCACGATGAAAGAGTCCTTCAGCTTCGCGGTCCTTTCGGTTTTTCGCCCCGGCACCAATTTATCGCTTATGTATAAAAGACCGCCGGTTATGATCAGCGCAAACCCGATAAACGCCGTATTGTAAAACAGGATTTCGATATATTTGCGAACAAAAACGATCACTAGCAAAGGAATCGTCGCGACAACGATCAGCATCAGCAGCCTTATGTACTTACCGGCATCCGGCTCGCTGTCTGTATTGGGATTTTGCTTGTTATTTCTACCGGATATAAGCTTTGCGCATGCCGATAAAATGCTCCGGACATCTTTTCGATACAGCACCAGAACCGCAATCAGCGTGCCCAGATGAAGCAGCGCGTCAAAAAACAAATGATTTTGCGTAGTGCTGTCCATGCCAAATACATTTTGCAGTATCGAAAGATGTCCTGAACTGGAGACCGGTAAAAACTCGGTAATCCCTTGTATCAATCCAAGAAACAGCGCAAACAACAGCGGCATAATATCCCGCCTTTTTCAGTTTTTTTATCTAAAGGCAAGCCGTTTTATGCTCTTTTGGAAGAATCCGCAAAACAAAGGGTTGTCCGCTTCGCGTTTTGCATCGCAAAACGTACAGTTGTGCGCCCCTTGTTTTGCGTTTTGTGCATAATAAGCTGCCGTTTTCTGAAAAATTGCGTGCGATTTGACCGTTTTCATTGTATCATGAATTCAAATCATTTACAATGCGGGGTTATTCATCTTTTTGTCCTTATTTGCCTGAATTTCACCGTGCAGATAATTCAGCGCGTCGGCAAGGCCGCCAAGGCAATCAATCAAACCGTCTTTAACAGCCTGCTCGCCGTAAATCACACTGCCGACATCAGCCGCAAGCTCTCCTGTTTTAAGCATCAGACCAACCAGCTTTTTCCTTTGTATGTTTGAATTGTTTAAGATAAACTGTAAAATCCTCTCTTGAATTTTCTCGAAATAATTGAAGGTCTGGGGCACGCCGATGACAACGCCGTTTAGCCTGACGGGATGAATCGTCATTGCGGCCGAGGATGTGATAAATGACCGTTTTGCGGCAACAGCCAGCGGTACGCCGATTGAATGGCCGCCGCCGAGGACAAGCGATGCCGTGGGCTTGCTCATGCTGGCAATCAGTTCCGCGATGCCAAGCCCCGCCTCGATGTCCCCGCCGGCGGTGTTCAGCAGCACAAGCAAGGCATCGATATCCTCGCTTTCCTCAATTGAAGCCAGCATCGGCATAACATGCTCGTACTTTGTGGTTTTGTTGTTGGCGGGCAGAATCATATGCCCTTCTATCTGACCGACAATCGTCAGGCACTGGATCGTGCCTTTTGAAGACTTCGCCGTGGATGTACCGAGCGAAACGATACTGTCGTGCATCGATTCATTGTCCGTTACGTTTTCATTTTCGTTTTCATTTTCGTTTTCGTTTTTGTTTTCGTTCATTTCATCGTGTTCCAAATGCTTATCCCCCCTGCCGTATTGTTTCTGGCAGAGGGGATTTTATGCAAGCTTACGCTTCCCGCTAAAAAAGGCTGAGCTTTCTGCGTTTCTAAGCGCAATAGGTTTATTTTTCCCTGAAAAGGGCCTGCATACCTTTGTATGCCATATACAGATCCGCCTTGGAAACGACTTCAAACGGGGCATGCATGGACAGCACAGGAACACCGGCGTCAATTGTATTAATATTTCGCTGGGATGTAAACATCGCAACGGTTCCGCCGCCGCCCTGGTCAACCTTGCCGAGTTCGCCCATCTGCCAAATAACCTGATTTTCGGCGAACATTTTCCTCACCTTTGCCACAACCTCTCCGGTCGCGTCGGACGCGCCGGATTTTCCTCTGGAACCGGTGAATTTTATTATGCTGAGCCCGTAATTGAGCTTTGCATTATTGCGCTTTTCCGATACCTCCGGAAAATTCGGATCAAACGCGTTGGATACATCAGCGGACAGGCAGAAGGAATTCGCGAAGCAGTCATAGAGCGATGTACCCTCTGACCGGCACAGGTCGGCGATAAACCGGTCGAAAAACTGGGATTTCATACCTGTTACGCCCTCGGAGCCAATTTCTTCCTTATCAACCAGCAGACACACCGCTGTCTTAACGGGTTTTTCCTGTTCTAAAATCGCGGCAAGCTCACAGTAAGCGCAAACCCTGTCGTCTTGACCGTAGCCGCCGATCATGGAACGGTCAAACCCGATATCGCGTACCGCGAACGCCGGAACGGCCATCAGCTCGGCTGACAGAAAATCCGCCTCGGTGATCCCGTATTTTTCATTGAGCAACTTTAAAACCATGACCTTGACTTTGCTGCCGCTTTCCGCCTCTTTTTCCGGCCTGCTCCCGATTACGATATTTAAGCCCTCGCCCGTGATCGCTTCGGACATGGTTTTCTTCATCTGATCCGCGCCGAGATGCGGCAGCAGATCGGTAATGGTAAACTGCGGTTCGTCCGCACCGGCGCCGATGCTGACATCAATAACCGTCCCGTCTAATTTGACGATGACGCCGTGCAGCTCTAAAGGAATCGCAACCCATTGGTATTTCTTGATACCGCCGTAATAATGCGTCTTGAAAAAAGCCATCTCCGAATCTTCATACAAAGGAACCTGCTTGATATCCACTCTCGGCGAATCGACATGGGCAGCCGCAAGATTTATACCCGCGGACATGGGTTTTTCGCCGATGACAGCCAAAGTGAGCGCTTTTCCCCGGTTGATGTCATAAACCTTGTCGCCGGGCGCTACTTTCTGTCCGTAAACATACGGCCGGAACCCTTTTTCCTCGGCAAGCTTAACGGCCATCGAGACCGCCAGCCTTTCCGTCCTTGCTCCGTCAAGAAACCGCTTGTAATTTTCGGCAAACACATAGCAAGCATTGAGCTCATCCTCCGGCATCAGCTCATAGCAGTTTTTTTGCTGATACAGCAATCCGTCATATTTCGTATTCTTTTTGGTTTCCTTGTTATTGTCCATTTTTCCTCCGTTCCGCCGCAAAGCGACCGCAGCGTGATTTCTTTACACATGTTAAAGTCCGTCGCGTTTTACATGCTGTTCCCGATTGCCTCTTCAATAATCGTAAGCCCCGTGATAAGCTCCTCCCGGTTAATGGTCAGAGCGGGCATGATCTTTAACACACAGTCGTTTCTTCCGGCCCTTTCGATGATCAGGCCGTTTTCAAAGCACGTATGCGCGACACGATAGCTGAGTCTGTCGTCTTCATACCGCTCAAAATCAATGCCATGAATCATCCCCCTGCCCCTGTGTAAAAGCTTTTCGCCTAAAGGCAGGATCCTCCTGCCGATAAAATCTTTGATTATTTTCTCGTTTTCATATGTTCTCGATTCCAGGTCAAGGTTCTCCCTGAGTTCCAGAGCCGCCGCCGCGCCGACAAAGGCCAGCTGATTGCCCCGAAAGGTCCCGTTATGCTCGCCGGGAGAAAACACATCCAGCTCCGGCTTCATCAGCAGCAGCGACATCGGGAACCCGTAACCGGAAATTGATTTGGACAGCATGATCATGTCCGGTACCACACCGGCATTTTCAAAGGAGAAAAATGCCCCCGTCCTGCCGCAGCCAACCTGAATGTCGTCTACAATCATCAAAACATCGTGCCTGTCGCACAGGTCTCTTAAGGACCGCAGAAAGGCGTCCGGCATAATCTGTACGCCGCCTTCGGCTTGAACGGTTTCCAGTATGATTGCCGCCGGCTTCATAACACCGGAATATTCGTCCGTTATGATGTTTTCGATGTATTCAATCGTATTGCCCGGGAAGCTGTTCGGATGCGGCACAAAGGTCACATCAGGCAGCGAAGTGCCCGCGCCCGCTCTGACGGTCTTCCCGCTTGTAACCGAAAGAGCGCCCAGCGTCATGCCGTGAAAAGAGCCGGTGAAAGCGAACACACCCTGTCTTTTCTTGACCTTGCGGCTGAGTTTCAGGGCCGCTTCGACCGCGTTAGTTCCGGACGGCGAACAGGACATTATCTTATAAGTATACCCTTTCGGTTTAAGGATTTTCTGCTCAAAAGCGGTTAAAAATTTTTCCTTTGCGTCGGTAAACATATCTAATGCATGGCTCATACCATCGCTGTTTATGTAGTCGATGATCCGCTCTTTAATATACGCGTTGTTATGCCCGTAGTTAAGCGCACCGGCACCGCAGAAAAAGTCCAGGTATTCCCCGCCGTCACGGGTATACATTTTTGACATCTTCGCGCGCCCGAATACAACCGGGAAGTTTCTGCTGTATGATCGTACATCGGATTCCAGACGTTCAAAAATATCCATGTTCTGACCTTCCTTTCGCCGTTAAACGACGGCATTCAATCCATCGTTTTTGTTATATCGGTACGGCTTAAAATATCGCTGAATTTCTCGATGCACAGGCGCTCAAACGCCGCCAATGTGCCGTCGTTCACCAAAGTAATATCGCTCAGCCGCGCATACCATTCCTGCGTTTTCTGCGCATCGATTCTAAGCCTTGCATAATCCGCTCCGATGTTTTCCCTTTGCATAATCCGCTCAATTCGTTTATCTGTGGGCGCTGTAACAGCTACGACAATATCGCAGAGGTCCTTCAGGCCGCTTTCAATCAGCGCAATGGCGTCTATGGCAACAGCCTTTCTGCGCGATTTTCGCTCTCTTTCCAAAATGCGCCCGATCTCAGAAGAGACATATTTGTGTGTGATCGCATTGAGCTGCCCCAGCTTTTCCGGGGATGAAAAAACAATCGAACCGAGCTTTTTTCTGTCCAGCACCCCGTTAATAATCACACCGTCAAACCGAGCTTCCAATTCCGCTTTCATATCCGCGCTGTTGACGGTAAGGTCGTGATAGAGCTTGTCGCAATCAATCACATAAGCGCCCATACCCTCGAGCACCTTTAATGCGGTTGTCTTACCCGAACCGGTTCCGCCGGTAATTCCGATTATTTTCATAGTCCTTCAAACCTCAACGATCTGATAGCCCGAGGCTTTTAAAAGCCTGTTTGAGACGGCGAGCCCGACGCCGCTGCTTTCCGGGCAGCGTGCGTAGATTGTTTTTACCCTTTTTTCGTCCAGCGCCCTCAGGCAGTGAAAAAGCTTTTGTGCCTGCGCTGCATAATCGTCTCTTTTTCCGTAAGATAAAATATACTTGCCCTTAAAATGCGGTATTTCTTCATCGAAGCACAAAACGCCTGTCGTTTCGCGATCAAGCCGATTGACAAAACCGGCGGCCTTTTCAATATCGCCCATCAGCAAAATCACCTGTGCTTTGGGCGCGTAATGGCGGTACTTCATTCCGGGCGCTTTGACGGTTTCGCTATCTTTTGGCGCCTGCAAAACGCCGCTGTCCAACCCCACCGGTCCGAGCACCTCAGAGAGCTGTTCCGGCGTTACGCCACCCGGTCTCAGGATTTTGTACGGCTTCGCGCTCAGGTCCACGATTGTCGACTCCACCCCTACCATACAGCTGCCCCCGTCCACGACGCCCGCAATCTTGCCTGACAGGTCATATAGGACATGCCCGGCCTTAGTCGGGCTCGGCCTTCCGGATATGTTGGCCGACGGCGCCGCCACAGGCGCGCCAACGAGCCTTATGAGCCGGAGGGCAACCTTGTGGTTCGGACACCTTACCGCAACGGTATGAAGACCAGCCGTCACCTCGTCGGGTACGGTGCTCTTTCGTTTAAGAACCATCGTGAGCGGGCCCGGCCAGAACCTTTCCGCCAGTTTATAGGCTTCGGGCGGTATGTCCAGACAGTAGCGCTTAAGCCATAGCATATCCGGGATATGCAAAATCAGCGGATTGTCCATTGGGCGGCCCTTTACATCGAAAATGCGTCTGACGGCCTGCCCGTCGAGCGCGTTGGCGCCGAGTCCGTAAACCGTTTCGGTCGGAAACGCCACAAGCGACCCGTTTTTTATCAGTCCGGCAGCTCTTTCGAGCTTGTCGTGGTCTTTTTCTATATCGTTTATGACGAAAAGCTCGGTTTCCAATTCGTTCCCCCGTTTATATGGCCGCGTTTCAGCTTCACTTTTTTCTAGTTTTCTTCGCTCGCCCGCAGTTTTTCGGCCTGATCGGCAGTTCTCAGCGCGTCAATCAGCTCGTCAAGATCCCCGTTCAGCAACGCTTCGAGCTTGTAGAGCGTCAGTCCGATGCGATGATCGGTCACGCGTCCCTGCGGATAATTATAGGTCCTGATGCGCTCGTTTCGCATGCCGGTGCCGACCTGATTTTTCCGCTCCGCCGCAATGGCGGCGTTTTGCTTCTCCCGCTCGATTTCATACAGTTTGGCACGCAGGATTTTCATGGCCCGTTCCCTGTTTTTGTGCTGACTTCGTTCATCCTGACACTCAACGACAATGCCGCTTGGCATATGCGTTATGCGTATCGCGCTTTCCGTTTTGTTGACATGCTGCCCGCCGGCACCGCTGGAACGGAATGTGTCAATCTGCAGGTCCACAGGGTTAATCTCCAGTTCAACCTCCTCCGCTTCCGGTAAAACGGCGACGGTGACGGTGGAGGTATGGATGCGTCCGGAAGCTTCGGTATCGGGCACGCGCTGGACCCTGTGCACACCGCTTTCAAATTTCGTGCGTGAATACGCGCCTTCCCCTTCCAGAATAAAGCTGACCTCCTTGATGCCGCCGAGCTCCGTCTCGTTGATGTTCGTTACTTCCGATTTCCAGCGTTTGCGCTCCGCGTACATCGTATACATCCGGAAAAGATTATAGGCAAATAAAGCCGCTTCCTCGCCTCCGGCTCCGCCTCTGATTTCGATAATGACATTCCGGCTGTCGTTCGGGTCGCGAGGCAGCAGCAAAAGCTTGAGTTTTTCTTCAAGCTCCGCCATGACCGCGCTCTGCGCACTGAGCTCTTCCTCCGCCATCTGTCTGAGCTCCGGGTCCGAGCCGCTATCCGACAAAAGAACCTTCGCTTCGTCGGCGGCCGTTTTGTGCCGCAAATACGCCCTGTAGACCTCCACAACGGGCGATAGTTCCTTCTGCTCCTTTGATACCTTCATAACGGCGGCAGGATCGTTATAAACCTCGGGACTTGCCATTTTTTCTTCAAGCTCCCGATATTTTTCCTCTATCAGTTTAAGTTTGTCCAGCATACGATTTCTCCATCATCGTTTTTGATTTTTCGTCCGGTTTGCCCGGACCAAACAAACATGCGGTGACTTATGCTCATGCGTTAACTTGCTCTTCCCAGGAATCGTATAGCGTAAGAAGCTCCGATTCCAGCCGCTCCCGCTCGTCAAACAGCTCGCTGAGCGCTATATAATCCGTCGCGTTTTCTTCTATCAGTAGCGCCAGCTCTTTTTGCTTTTCCTCTATCGCAAGGATTTGCTTTTCAATCGAAACCGCTTCCTTTTGAGGTCTTGCTGTGCGCGTCTTTGCTTTTCGTTTTTGTTCCTTTTTCCGCTGTTCTTTTTTCAAAAGCTGATCTTTTAATTTCCGGTATGCCTCGAAATCACAGGGGTAGTCGTTGATTGTGCCGTCTTCCAGCGCCCAGATCCGGGTGGCAAACCGGTCGATAAAATATCGGTCATGGGAGACAAACAGCAGAGCCTCTTCGTAATCTTCAAGAGCGCTCTCTATCCATTCCCGCGAATCGATGTCGAGATGATTGGTCGGCTCGTCCAAAACCAGAAGATTGATGCTCTCGTTCATCAAAATGCAGAGCCTCAGCCTGCTTTTTTCCCCGCCGGACAAGACGGAAACCGGTTTGAATACATTTTCCCCGGAGAATTTAAACGCGCCCAGCCTGTTTCGGGCGGATTGAGGCGTAAGCCCGGTTTCGGCTATCAGCGTATCGAGCACGGTAAGCTCCGGGCGCTGAAAGTGAACGACCTGGGGCAGGTATGCGCATTTGACCGCCGGACCTATTTTGATAAAGCCCTTATCGCAAGGCTCCATGCCCAGCAATATGCGCAAAAAGGTCGTTTTCCCGGTTCCGTTATCGCCGAGCAGCGCAATGCGTTCTCCGCCTCTTGCGCTGAGCTCGATATCGTGAAAAAGCACTTTATCCGAAAATGATTTGGACAGGTTTTTAATGGTCAAAAGCTCGTCGCTGTGAAAGTCCTTTTCGTAAAACGAACTGCGTATCTGCTTTTCTTTTTCGGGCCTGTCGAGCTGACGGAGCCTTTCAACGCGTTTTTTTATCGCAAAGGATTTTTGCATCAGCTTTTTATTGCCCGTTCCCCATTGATATAGCCTGTCGGCGGCTTCCTCAAGGCGTTTTGCTTCCTTCTCCTGCTGTTCATAGCGTTTTAACTGCTCATCATACCGCGCCTGCTTTTCTTCGGCATAAAAGCTGTAATTTCCGCTGTAGAATTCGGCTTTGCCGTTTCGCACTTCAATGATTCGAGTAACGGCCCTGTCGAGAAAATATCTGTCATGCGATATGATCAGCACCGTTCCCTTGAATTTTTGCAGATAGTCCTCAAGCCATTCAGTTGACCGCATATCCAGATGGTTTGTCGGCTCGTCCAATAAAAGAATGTCCGTTTTTTCCAGAATCAGGCGCGCAAGATTCACTCTGGTCTTTTCCCCGCCGCTCAGGCTTTTGAAAAGCTGGCTGCGCATGGCGGGCTTAATATCCAGGCCGTTTGCCACCTTGTTTCTTTCATACTCGATCTCATAACCGCCGAGCGTGTCAAACTCCAAAGCCAGCTTATCGTAAGCGCCGGCCTCCACCTGAGCCGACTCGGCCATCAGCCGCTCGAGCCTTTCCATTTCGGCTTTGATGTCATACTGCCGCCTGTGCGCGGTCTTCAGCACGTCCTCGGTCGTGAACGCCTCCGGATAAATGGGAATCTGGGAAATCAGCCCCGTTTTCTTTGAGGTTCCGAGGACCACTTCGCCCTCGTCGGCCTCAATCTCCCCGACTATAATGCGAAACAGCGTGGTCTTCCCCGCTCCGTTTTTACCGAGTAGCCCGACATGCTCGCCTTCGTTTATATCAAAGGTCAGGCCGTCTAAAATATTCTTATCTACTTCAAAGGCTTTAACAAGGCCTTTGACCGCAATATCTATCATTGTCTTTCCCTCTGGCGCCGCGGTGTAAACGGCTTATACCTGAAAAAAGGAGACAGGTTATAAACCGCGTCTCCTGTTCCGGTATGACCGGTGATCGCCCTTTACATATGGCTTGACGGAGCGGAAATCATTTCGTGCCGAATATCCGGTCGCCCGCGTCTCCGAGCCCGGGCACAATGTATCCGTGTTCGTTTAGCTTTTCATCGACGGACGCAACAAAAATATCGACAGACGGATGCTCGTCCCTGACTTTTTTGATGCCCTCCGGCGCCGCTATAATACACATCAGCTTAATGTGTTTGCAGTCATAATCTTTTAAAAACGTGATCGCCGCCGCGGCGGAACCGCCGGTGGCGAGCATCGGATCGAGTATGAGCACATCCCTGTCTGCTATGTCATTCGGCAGCTTGCAATAATACTGAACAGGTTCAAGGGTTTCGGGGTCCCGATATAATCCGATATGCCCGACCTTCACGCTCGGAATCAGCCGTGATATCCCGTCTACCATACCGAGACCGGCGCGCAGTATCGGAACGACCGCCATTTTCTTGCCTGCCAGCCGTCTTACCATGGCCTTTGCAATCGGCGTTTCGACCTCGACGGTCTCCAGCGGCATGTCCCTTGTCGCTTCATAGCACATCAGGTTTGCGATTTCCGATACGACCTCACGAAATTCCTTTACCGATGTGTTTTTATCCCTTAAAATCGACAGTTTGTGTAAAAGCAGCGGATGGTCCAGAACGAAAAGATCCCCCATGCTAACCTCCAAGCCGGCTTCACACAGCGCTTTTAACGCTTTGCCGATATCGCGCGTATGTGGAACGGCATCCGCTTTTGCGGCGAGCGGCGCGCCGAATTTTATAAGCTTTTTTAAATCGAATTCCCCGAAATTTCGCTTGGTTTTTATTCCGGCTTTCCGCCAAGCCTCTCTCTTTCGGCCTGCGAGGGCCTGAGATAAACGGGGTTCAGGTCACCGTATTGCGACGGCGCTTTGGACATTGCGGCGAGGGCAACTCCCCAGGCGTTCTGGAACCTGATGTGTTCGGAAGCCAGTTTAAGCCTGCACCCCGGACTGCCCTGTTGGGTTTCACGCATATGATTATAGCACAGTTCGGCGCCGTCTCCAATAAGTAAAATGCTTTTTTCCACGTTTTTTATGTCATCATAAAGCTCATCCACAGATAGAGCCCTGTCTTGGCAAAGGCGGCTTATCTGTCCCCTCTCTTCCGTAAAGAGCGCATTATAGACCTGACCGCGCCTTGCGTCCATGCAGGCGCAGATCAGATGATCCGTAAAATCCCGGCACAGATGCGCCATGGCTTCCAGTGTAGAAACCGGGCAGCATAATTTAGAGGAGGCCCAGCCGAGACCCTTGCCGACGGCGCAGCCGATTCTGATTCCGGTAAACGAGCCCGGTCCCGCAGCGGCGGCAATCAGATCAATACCGCTCATATCAAGCATGCAGGCCGACAGCATGTTTTCAATCATCGGCAGAAGCGTTTTGCTGTGCGTCATGCCGCTGTTTTGATAATACAGGCTTATAAGCCTTCCGTCTTCAGCTATCGCAGCAGAAGCCGGTTTGGCAGAGGATTCGATCGCCAGTATTCTGATTGTCTTCACCTCATTTATCAATCGTAATTTTTCTGGTCTGCTGATCCAGCGGCGTTATACGGACCTTTATCACATCGTCGTCAAAAATGCTCTCTATATTCTCGCTCCACTCAACGGCGCAGACCCCGCCCCGGTCCAGATACGTATCCCAGCCGATATCATACAGCTCGTCAACCGATCCCAGTCTGTACATATCAAAATGAAACAAAGGGAGCGTGCCGTTATACTCGTTGACAATCGAATAGGTCGGACTTGTCACCCTATCGGCAATCAGGAGCCCTTCGGCTATCCCGCGCACAAATGCGGTCTTCCCCGCGCCAAGCCCGCCGTACAGGGCTACCACACTTCCCGCATGAAGCTGCCCGGCCAGTTCCCGGCCGAGCTTTTGGGTGCATGCCTCGCTGCTGCTGATTATTTCCACGCCTGCCTCCTGCCTTTTTAACCGATCCGGTTTAAACCGGCCGGCGCGCCGTGTATAATTACGTGTATAGTTAATGGTATACGGGTCTTCTTACTTTCGAGATTATAGCATCATAAACCCGATTATTCAAATAATTGTTTACGACTTCGGGCTTTAATGCTAAAATAGAATCAGACTATTTAGTCGGCCGCGCCCAAAAGGATCCGGCGGAAAGGAAAGGGATTTGAAGAGGGCCTTTTCTGTCATCAAAGACTATCTGAAAACCTCGGACATGCTTCTGCTTACATTAAGCGTCCTTACAAGCGTTTACGGTGTTTTTATCATATACAGCGCCACGCGTACTTATGAAACCAACCAATATGTTGTCACTCAGATCGCCGCGATTATTGTCGGGATTGTCCTGTTCATTATATTATCGGTCATCGACATTGAAATCATAACGGAAAAATGGGTTGTTTTGCTACTGTTTAACATACTGGCCGTTTCAACGCTTTTCATATGGGGTGTTGAAGGCGGTACGGGCAACAAAAGCTGGCTGCGTTTTCTCGGTACCGGCATACAGCCCACAGAGATCGTCAAGGTAACCTTTGTGGTTCTGCTGGCAAAGCAGCTCAAAAGCCGGAAGGAATCCAGAGGCGGACTTAATTCCGTTGCGTCCATGATGATGCTGCTTTTGCATTTCGGGCTGATGTTCATGCTCATTATCGTATCTTCAAGCGATCTCGGCTCCGCTCTTGTATTCGCCGTCATCTTTACGGGTACACTGTTTGCAGCGGGTATCAGTTTTGTCTGGTTTTTCCTTGGCATCGTTATTATCGGGGCCGTATCTCCGCTGGTCTGGAACTCTCTTCTTACCGACTATCAAAGAGAACGCATACTTGCCCCGTATTTTCCCGAAACGGTCGATCCCTCCGGCTTGGGTATCACCTGGCAGGCAAATCAGAGCAAGATCGCTCTGGCTTCCGGTCAGCTTACCGGTCAGGGTTATATGCAGGGCACGCAGTCCCAGTCGAGCAACCTGCCGTTCAAGCATACCGACTTTATCTTTTCCGTGGCCGGAGAAGAGCTTGGCATGATCGGCTGCGCAGTCATTATATTTCTGCTTGTCGCAATCATCATCCGCTGCATTTATGTCGGCGTCAAATCCAAAAGCTATATGAATATGCTCATTTGCACCGGTATCGCCTCGATGCTGATTTTCCAGACATTTGAGAATATCGGCATGTGTATCGGCATTACGCCGGTAATCGGCATCACGCTTCCTTTTTTCAGTTACGGTGGTTCGTCGATTGTCACTACCTTCGCTTCGCTCGGGATCGTTTCGGGTATCCGAATGCGGCCGAATCTGGTCAGCCGAAGGTGACGGTGTTTTCCGGTTATATTTTTGCGATCTACGCTTCGGGAGGTAAACGATATGAAAGAGATAATGGTTACGGGCCATTCGCTGCCGGAGGCTTATCATAAGGCGCTGTGCGCGCTCAGCGAAGAGGGTATTGCCGCGGGCGTGCCCGATTATCAGACGACACAGAAAGAATTGTCCATGACAATGGTTGTTTTATCACCCCTGGCGGAGCCGATGATTTCTCGCTGCTTTATCGGCGGGGCGCGCGACCTTGAGCAGTACCGCCAGGAAATTCTCGACGGCATCCTTGACTCGGAAATAGCGCTCGGTAACTGGGATTATACCTATCACAGCCGGATGAGCGAGCAAATCGATTTCATCGTCGATGAATTGCGGCGCAACCCCGAATCCAGGCGCGCCGTCATTGATATCAGAGACTGGAAGACGGATATACAAAAAGACAGTCCCGCCTGTCTTCAGCATATACAATACTTCATTCGCGGCGGGCGCCTGCACTGCAAGGTGCTGTTTCGCTCCAACGACGCGCCGAAGGCCTCGTTCATGAACGCCTTCGCTTTAATCATGCTGCAAAAGCGCTTTGCCGACCGGCTTCAGGTTCAGATCGGCTCATACACGCACAGAGCCAACAGCTACCATGTCTATGAAAAAGACTTTCCTCTTCTTTCGGGTTTTGTAAGCCGGATCAAAAGCGGCGGCGAGGTCACCTATGACTACATGGGTGACTGGGATGCGCAGATGGAAGAAGCAAAGGCGGAAATCGACGTGTTTGTCAAAGCAAGATTTATGAAAGCCGAAAAAGATACCGCAGGTCTTTCTTAGGACGCTTGTGTTTTGCGCTTTAAGAGTGGAAAACCCGTCGGCGGCAATGCCCCGGAGCGCGATTTCGCGCCCGGGCTGACGATCATAAGCCATTGACATTCAAGCGCAATTTTGATATCCTATCTCTGACAAAGATGCCTTGATCTGTTGTGGTTTTGCGCACCGGTTCAGATTGTCTTCTTTGTTTTTTCGTGCGTTAAACGATTTCCGGCCCGATTTTCCATTCCTGGCCGCCCGCTCTGTGGCTTTCATTCGGATAACCTAAAACGTATAGATCCGTTGAACGCGCTTCAAGCTCAAACAGGGCTTCCGCCGCGCCGCCCAGGCGTCTTACGCCGGCGGGCTTTGTGATAACCGGCATGTTGTTATCAATCAGGTTTATGATACTCCTGCCGCGCGCGTTGCAGGCCAGAACCCGCGCATAGGGCGGCGCCTCCGGCTTGCTGTCATTTGTTATGCCGAGATAGGCGCACATCAGCATCCTGCGAATCCGAGAGCGTGCATACCGCTTTGTCTTTGCTTTATCCAGTATCGCTTCCGGACTGATTCCCTCTCTGGCGTATTTCATCAGCCTTAACCCCAGTCCCTCCGAGGCGTCGGGCAGGTTCATGAAATCATCGGCGGACATCGTACGTAGCTTTGACAAAACAGCGGTTTCCAGCGTATCAATAATAACGGGAGCAAAGCCGCTCTCCAGCTCTTCCCTAAATACGATCATGGCGGACATGGGCAGGTCGTCCCATATGTCCAGTCCTTCCCTTAGCTTCTGCCTGAGCCGGGAGGCGGATGCCGGACCGTTCATATGATCCGCTTCGTCATGACCGGCGCCGATTCTTTTCACGGTTACGGGCGTAATTTGAGATTTTCGCTTCAAAACCGACTTTATGTATTCAATGGCAAGAATATTGTTCGGAGCGCTCATCACATTGAGCTTTCGGTAACGGTCGCTATCTCTTGCGGCAGCATTTATATACAGCTCATTGAAAAGAGCTTCCGCGGCTGTTTGCCTTGCCTCGGCATAAGATACGCCCGTCTTCAGGGCCTCCTTTAAATACGGAATCAGCCGGGGATCCAAAAGCAGCTCGGCAGCCTGTTTCAGCTGATGAATTTCACCGGATTCGCTGCCGAAGGAAAGGTAATCGACGCATTTTAATTTATCCAGCAGTGCGACCGCGCCGTCGGCGAATCCTTCTGCAGAAGAGAGGACGAAAGGCAGCGGCAGCTCGAGCACCAGATCGGCCCCGGTGAGTATGGCCGCAAGAGCCCTGGCATGTTTTTCAAAAACCGCAGGCTCCCCTCTTTGCACATAATTTCCGCTCATAACGCATACAATCCCCGTGTCCGCGCCAAGCATCGCACGCGTTTGTGCGATATGGTACGCGTGGCCTTTGTGAAAAGGATTATATTCCGATATTACACCAGCGATGTTCAAAATCATCCCTCCCCGGGTTAATTATTTGCTGGTATCTGTTGTCGTTTTAAAAAAGGTCTGCTATAAACAAGTTTACGAACATTCTATATGTTTTGTGATTATTAATCAACTCTTTAAGGAAGGATCAATGAATGAACATCTTGCTAATCAATGCGGGCAGCTCCTCTCTCAAGTACCAGCTATTCGACATGACGGACGAATCCGTTTTGGCCAAAGGCATCTGTGAAAGAATCGGTATGGAGGGCTCTATACTTAAACACAGTCCCACAAACGGCGAATCCGTCAAATACAGCGAACCCATGCCAAACCACAGGGCGGCAATCGAGCTGGTTTTCAAGGCGCTTACCGTCGAAGAATGCGGCGTAATCAATAATATGGATGAAATCGACGCTGTCGGCCACAGGGTTCTGCACGGCGCCGACAAATTCTCGGAATCGGTTCTGATCAATTCCGATGTTGAGAAAGTCATTGAGGAGGCCATCCCGCTCGGACCGCTGCACAATCCGGCAAATCTGATGGGGATCAGAGCATGCAAGGAAATTATGCCCAATACGCCCCAGGTTGCTGTTTTCGATACCGCTTTTCACCAGTCCATCCCCGAAAAAGCTTTTCTTTACGCTCTGCCTTATGAGTATTATGAGAAATATAAGATCCGCCGTTACGGCTTTCACGGTAGCTCGCACCGTTTTGTATCGGCAAGGGCAGCCGAGCTTCTTTCAAGGACCGGAGACCCTGAGTTTAAGGTTATCACCTGCCATCTCGGGAACGGTTCCTCTTTTGCGGCGGTAAAGGGCGGCGTTTGCATTGATACCTCAATGGGGCTTACACCTCTCGAGGGTATACCGATGGGAACCCGTTCAGGGTCCGTTGATCCCGCCGTTTTGGAATTCATTATGTCCCATGAACGTATCGATATCGCCGAGATGACCGAGATTCTCAATAAGAAGTCCGGCGTTCTTGGCGTTTCCGGCATATCCTCCGATTTCCGTGACCTGGAAAACGCCTATGAAGACGGCAACATCATGGCCACGCTCGCGCTCGATATTTTCAACTATAGCGGAACCAAAATGATCGGCGCTTATGCGGCAGCGATGGGCGGACTTGACGCGATTGTGTTTACCGCCGGAATCGGTGAAAATGATCCCTTCGTCCGCGAGCAGATGTGCTCGACCCTCGGCTTTCTCGGCGTCAAGATCGATCCTGAGAAAAATACCGTGCGCGGAAAGGAAACCGATCTGTCCGCACCCGGCGCGACAGTCCGCACTTTGCTGATTCCGACAAACGAGGAGCTTGTGATTGCAAGGGACACGAAGGATATCGTAACAAAGCTCACTTTAGCCGAAAGCGCGCGTTAAAATCCCGCTTTGCCTATTATGACAGTAAGCCGTCTGTTTATCCTGTTTAACGCGTAGGACAAGCCGTTCGGTGTTCATTGTCAGGGGTGGTTTTTGTATACGATCGGACGAAAACGGCGTTAAACCATCGTTATTTTACTTTTTTCATGCATCAGCGCATTTTTTCATAGCGCGGTATTGACAGAAATAAAGGGCGATGATATACTATTCAGGCCGCTTTAGCAGGGCTTATAAGCGGAAACCGCAAGGCGGTTTCCCGCCCCGAGAGCGAGACCATAAAAGGACGGTATTGTAACTTGCTGCACGCAATATTTGAAACCGGCGGAAAACAGTACAGGGCTGCCGAAGGCGATATTCTGTACATTGAAAAGCTTCCCGTTGCGGCCGGTGATGAGGTAAAATTCGATAAGGTGCTTGCCATTATCGACGGAGACAAATACCAATTCGGCACACCTCTTTTAAACGGCGCAACCGTTTCAGCCTCAGTCGTCAAAACCGGCAAGGCTAAGAAAATTCATATTTTTAAGTTCAAGGCGAAAAAGAACTACAAAAAACGCCAGGGCCACAGACAGCCGTATACGCAGGTCCAGATTCAAACCATAACCGCCGGTGCGGCGGTGTAGATAAAGCTTTCGCACCTATGCAAAACGAACAGGGGTTTAGCTTCAAGGAAAGGAGTTTTGGTTGATCATCAGGTCTATGATGCATCGATCATGGTTATAATTATGGCACACAAAAAAGGTATGGGCTCAACCAAGAACGGCCGCGACAGCAAGTCAAAACGTCTTGGTCCAAAAAGAGCCGACGGACAGTTTGTACTCGCCGGTAATATTTTGGTTACGCAGCGCGGCACGAAAATCCATCCGGGATTCAATGTCGGCCGCGGCAAAAATGACTCATTGTTTGCGCTGATAGACGGAAGAGTGCGGTTTGAACGCTTGGGGAAGGACCGCAAAAAGGTATCTGTATACGAAGCGGAATAATCTGACCAAATAAACCGGCATATGCCGGTTTATTTTTTTTACCGGGAAAGGATAAATTGATGTTTGTAGACAAAGCGGTGATATCCGTCGCGGCCGGGAACGGCGGCAACGGCTCCATATCATTTCACAGGGAAAAATATGTCCCCGCGGGCGGCCCGAACGGCGGGGATGGCGGACGGGGTGGAAATATTGTTTTGCTTGCCGACGACCATATGTCCACATTGATGGATTTCCGGTATAAACGCAAATACACGGCAGCAAACGGAATGGACGGTTCAGGCCGGCTGCGCACCGGCAAGGACGGCGAGGATCTTGTTTTAAAGGTACCGAGGGGCACGATTATACGAGACAAGGAAACCAATGCCGTCATTAAGGACATGTCGGATGAAAATGCGTTTATTCTGGCCAAAGGCGGACGGGGCGGCTGGGGAAACAAGCGCTTTGCCACAGCTACTAGACAGGCGCCGCGCTTTGCTAAAAACGGCGCGCCCGGCCAGCGGCGCGACGTGGTGCTTGAGCTCAAGCTTTTAGCGGACGTCGGCCTGGTCGGGTTTCCGAATGTCGGGAAATCCTCACTTTTGTCTGTCGTTTCCAAGGCGCATCCCAAAATCGCAAACTACCACTTTACAACGCTTTTCCCGAATCTCGGCGTTGTCTATGTGGAGGAGGGTACATCCTTCATTATGGCGGATATTCCGGGCATCATAGAGGGCGCTTCGGAAGGCGCGGGCCTCGGACATGACTTTTTGCGCCATATCGAGCGCTGCAGGTTGATTATCCATGTTGTGGACGTCTCCGGCAGCGAGGGCCGTGACCCCATAAAGGATTTTGAAGCGGTCAACGAGGAGCTGTCGCAATACAGCGAAACGCTGTCCGCGCGCCCCCAGCTTGTGGCGGCCAATAAAAGTGATATTGCCGGGGACAGGGTGCTTTTGGACCGTTTCCGAACTTATGTCGAAGACAAGGGTTATCGTTTTTTTGAAATCTCGGCGGCTACGCACGCGGGCGTCGGGGCGCTTACCCGCGCCGCTGCCGAAGAGCTGAAAAAGCTGCCGCCCATCCGGGTCTATGAACCGGAATATATCGAGCCGGAAATCGTTTTGGAAACGGCCGAGGAACTGAGCATAGAAATGCAGGACAATGTGTACTATATCGAAGGGCCCTGGATGGAACGGCTGCTTGACAGAGTTAATCTTTCCGAGACCGAATCTTTGCATTATTTTGACCGCGTTCTGCGCGCTTCCGGCCTGTTTGACCGCCTTGAGGAGATGGGTATCCGTGAGGGAGATACCGTTGTGATCTATAACTGGGAATTTGAATATAAAAAATAGTAAGCTCCGGAAAGGAAGGGCGCTTTGTGTCCACGGCCTTGTAAGTGCAAACCGGGAGAACCGCCCTCTCGGTTTGCTGTTTTATTATGTTGTCAAACCCCCGTCTCCATGACATGTCAACAATAACTTGACACAAACACGCTTCAATACCTTGAGTTTCGGCAAAAGACAAAATGAAGGGGCAAAAAAGGAATCGGAGAGAAAGCAAACCAAAAAACGAATGGGAGAAATAGACAAAGAAGATAAAAGACGTAAAAAGGGAAAATATAATTAAG